>DCXP01000070.1:0-1437 GCA_002327725.1 Proteobacteria bacterium UBA2133 | reverse complement strand
TTCGGGAGGCAGGGGCCGGAGGTTCGAATCCTCTCACCCCGACCATTACCTTCATAAAACGCTATATAAATAGCACTCCCGTCTATTAACTCGGGCACCAATTCCACGCAATCGGACCTGAGTGGACTGGAATGGACTCAGTTACAGCACACTGACAGTACAGTCAATATTTGAAGTTCGATTTTTTGATAGGGGTCCCATCCCCTATTCCGGATCGATCCAGCTTTTTGCTGGAACGATGCCCGCCTCCTTAAGACATTGAAATAAAAAACACACAGACAACCTCACTGATGAGCTATACGCATTTAAGGATTTGGTGAGGGACTAGGATGAATTTGTTAACAACGTTGAACGCTAGCCGGTGTTAACCAACTCAAGGATCAAGCCTTACCGACTTCACCTTCCATGCTAACGCGGTACAAACGTTGATCCAGTTTTCAGGATCAGTTGTGATTTGGTTGATCATTATTGAGCGAGGTGGATCAGGGATCGGTGGCAACAGGACTTGAGTATAATTTGGCGCATTCTCCAACAAGTGATCTCTGGTATGGGCGATCTCCATCGCATCAGCGGCCCGTCCAGTCACAAGGTCGCTAATGTACCCCGGCAGGTTCATTGTCAACACGGCAACAAAACCCAGCGCTGAAAGAACATTACGAATCAAAAAAGGAATAGACAATCGATGCCATGACCATCGATCCTTAACTACGATCAGCACAATAGGCCACGTTGTTATACACAGGAAAAGAGCCAGATTAATGGTTCGGCCGGACGCAACCGCACCTTGGCTTAAAGAGATCACCGCATAAACAAGAAATGGGTATGTAAAAACTGAGAATGTCACAAAATGAGCGCCGCGCCTCGTTATTCGCCGAATTCCCTGCTCGCCAAGTTCGGCTATCCATTGTCTTATACTCGGATGCAGTGTCACAAGAACAAGGATTAGATAAAGAGGAATAACAAATCGCAATCCATAAACAACCATATCACTCGTGACGTCGAGTAAATCAAAATCAACTCCACCTCTTAACTTCCTTTCATGCCCTCCGGGTACGAGGACATTAAAGCCTAAGCCGACAAAGGCGGCTGTACCCACTACCCACCACCCACGATATTTAGCAGTCGCGCAAAAAAGTAACGCGACACCAACGACCGGCAAGACGACTGACTGAATTTCAGATACGCCCGTGGCCATAAGTGCTGACAATGCTCCAAGCAAGACGAAGCCGGAGTCGGATTTGCCTTTTTTTTCGCCTATTGCTGCACAACAAAATATAAATAAGCCAAAAGGCAAATAGCCAATCGTATAGACGAAAGCGGCCGTCGGCCAATAGAGCATCTCAGCCGGTTTCCCCATCACCAAAAAAAATATCGATGTCGCCAACAATCCGGCGATGAGTGAATTTCGCCCTTTTCCATAAAGCCCACGAGTCAAGA
>DCXP01000037.1 GCA_002327725.1 Proteobacteria bacterium UBA2133 | reverse complement strand
GCGCAGGGTCAGTTCCACAGCTCCGGCATCACGCCCGGTGTGGTAGGCATGGACGGACAGAATGTCGATAGCGGCAAGTAGCCCGGGTACGGCCAATAGATCACGCAGGTAGCGATAGCCGAACTCTTTAGTCACACGGTAAAGGCCGCCGTTGAGAACGCGTGCCCCGGGGTCGGCGCTTTTGATGGCGCGGGCGGTCAAGATGACCATTTCGGCGAACTGCTCAGGCGTACAGAAATTGCTCCGTTTGCTAGCCCGGGGGCTGCCCGAATTTTTGAGGTCAGGCTCGTTGTCGACCTCCCAGAAACGCACGCCCCGAAGCAACCCAGGCATGTCGTTGATTCCATCACCGTCGTAGCGTTCCACTGCAGCGCGAACGAATTCGACATAGCGCTCCCGGGCGTCACCCTGCAACACATAGCGGCTGGTGAAGTCCCGAGATTTGTTGCCCGGCCACGGGCCAATCATCACCACCGCCTCAAGCCCGACACGCTGTACTGCCTGCAACCACAGGTCGGCCCGGGCAAACGAGCGATTCTCGCGTTCCCAGCGGTCCCAACTCAGCCGTGGAAAGGCCACGGTATGGCCGCGGGTCCAGCGGGCACCTACTTGCGCCGCCGCCTGCCCTTGCTGATCCAGCAAACGGCGTAGTACCTCGAGCTTGACCCCGCGGCGCTCGAACTTTTCCGGGAACGAAATCGCCTCATTGATACCGAATACTTCGACTACGGGGCCACGGGGCCGGTATGCGCCGGTGAGTTGCTGGGCAACAGCGACCAGGCACTGGCACCACAGCCCCAAGGCCAGGGCAGTTACCAGCGCTACCCTGGTGACGGGACACCGACAGCCCCGCCGGGTAAGGTGATTATCTGACAACATACCGATCATAGATTGAATGGTTAATTGCTGGGGGCAGATTGCTCCTCTTGAGCCGCACGGATGCGCCGCAGAGCGCGATTAAGGACCTCGGGCGGTTCCCAGTTGGGGGAGTATAGGAAGGATAAACGCCCTTTTCACCCAAGTGCAACAGCCACTGACGGCTGTTGCATCGCCCGGCAACTGTGTAATACCTCCCCGAATCCGGCTGCTATGGAGCCAGGGGCGCTGAAATCCCATCCCCTGCTTGCAAGCAGCGGCTCCCTCCCGCCACCCGGCACGGTAAAGTAAATACTCTGATCAAAATGCCTTTATCTAGTACAGGTACTGGAAAATTACTGGCCTGGAAAGCTTGGTCGGCTTCAATATTGAACAGATATGGGCAAAGACCCACTCGCTGCCCACCGCAATTTTTCGCATCAAAATAATACTCTGGCAGACCTTGATGAAATTCTGCTATTCTGGGGGCTGGTATTTTGCTTAATGGATATGAGGGTGCACACACTCAAAAGAAATACCGCTGAGAGAAACCCAATCATAAAACACCCGGACTCAAGATGCTGGGTGATATCTTAAGTGAGGAGCAGTAATGAGCAAATCCATTCATCCTGCTGTCGGTGCGGGGATTGCGCCACGCCCTACCACCAGAAATATTTGGAGTTACATTAATAACCAACCGAAACCGGGTGGGAAACTCACCTGCAAATGCGCACAGAACCCGGTTGTAGTAAACGTTACTGCACCAGCAGCTCATAATCACCTGTGCGGGTGTACCAAGTGCTGGAAGCCAGATGGCGCATTGTTTTCACAGGTCGCTGTTGTGCCCCGCGACAAACTCAGCGTCACCAAAAACCAGGAAAGGCTCAAAATCGTGGATGGAACCGCATCTATACAGCGTCACTACTGCAGCGAGTGCGGTACCCATATGTTTGGCCGTGTCGAGGATCCGAATCACCACTTTTTCGGGCTTGATTTCATCCATATCGAACTGTCTAGCGATGATGGCTGGCCTCCAATACAGTTCGCTGGGTTTGTTTCTTCCATTGTTGAATCTGGCGCCGATCCATCTGAGCTTGACGACATCAGGAATCAGATCCGCGGTCTTGGTCTTGAAGCCTATGATGAGTTTTCGCCTGAACTCAATGCCTATATTGCCTCCCGGGCATCGGATTTGAGTTTCAAGAATCAAGTTTTCTAGCCGCAGCCTCAAAGGTAGATACCATGATTGAATTTTTATATACCAATGCCTGGGGAGCTTTTATTGTCCTCCTGGCGTTTCAAATCCCTTTTCTCATCGTCTTCTTTCATATTGTCAATAAGAAGGCTTTTGCTGACTCAGCACCGAGTAAAACCAAACCGGAAAAGTATTCGGCCTATAGACATGGCTGGACCGCATTGGTACTGGTAGCGTTTGTTGTCGTTAACGGCGCCAGCATCAAATACATGCCGACCATAGTGGAAGCCAATACGGCCGGCGATAAGAATATAAAAGATGTTCAGGTAACTGCCCTATCCTGGGCTTTTCAATTCAGCGAGAGTGAATTCAAGGTAGGGGAAACTGTGCGCTTCAAGGCAAAGAGTACGGATACCGTGCACAGCTTTGCCCTGCATCATCCAGACGGTCATCTACTGTTTACCATGATGCTGATTCCTGGCGCGGGAACCGAAGGCACTCTGGTTCATACGTTTACTGAGCCGGGGGAATATACCGTCCGTTGCCTGGAGTATTGCGGAATAGCGCACCACGCGATGAAAAACACGTTTACTGTGAACTAATATTTTACTGGGGAGAATCGAATGTCCGCAGCAATCAAGATTATCGACAAAGTGCCATTTTTCGGTGGCATGTTTCGAGTAGAAAGCAATGAATTGAATCCCGTCAATGCATGGCCCTCACTGATGGCCATGACCTCTTTTGTCTGGTTTGCCATTGCAGCGATACTCGGCGTATCCATGCCCGCTATCCAGTTCATGGAACTGGGATCCAACTGGTACTACCAGAATATCACGCTGCATGGCGCAGCGATGGCGTTTCCTTTCGTATTCCAGTTGATGGCTGCCATGAGCCTGCATCGTGCTGGCGCCTGCCTGGGCAAACGTGCCGATGATATTTTTGTATCTCTGTTTTATATCTTCATGAACGTGGGCGCCTTGTTGCTTACCGTTGCCGTACTGCTTGGGTTTCATGTGACCTATACCGTTATGTTTCCCCTGCCAGTTGTTGGCGTAATGACGGGGCAATGGAGCATGTTTACCCTGGTGCTGGGCTTTACCGGTATCGCCCTGGTACTGACCTCTATGATCTTCATCTATCCGATCAAGATTCTCAGGATGTCCTTTTTTGGGCAGATCGATAGCACCCTGCAGGTTGCCGAGCGCTCAATGAAGGACCCCGGCATGATCGGCATGGTGATGGGTGCATTAGTACTGCTGGTGACCGGCACACCGCTAATGATTGTCGCAGGCTCGCTGTTATTGCACCTGTACGGTATTTTTCCTGCAGAATGGATTGGCTGGGCCGCAGATGCGGTGGTGTTTGAGTTTGTATTCTATATATTCGCCCACAATCTGATGGAAGCGATGGCGATCATGATCATTGGTGCCGTATATTCGACCCTGCCGCTATGTACTGCGGATGGTTCACGCAAGTTATACAGTGACAAGATTGCGATTCTCGCCTTATGGATATTGCTGATCACCTCGGTCACCTCCTTCTTCCATCACTTCTTCACCATGTATCCCGCCCTGCCTTCCACCTTCGCCTATCATGGGAACATCATGAGTTTTGCCACGGGTGTTGGCGGCGCCCTGACCATTTTCACCATACTGGCGACGATCTGGAAGCACGGCATTATTCCAACTCCCGCGCTATTCCTTATTCTGGGCGGCTTTGTCATGTACATACTGGATGGGGTATCGGCAATCGTCATCAGTAATGTGGCGTGGAATTTCAAGTTGCATGGCACCATGTGGGCCGGCGGTCACGCCATGGTGGTTCTGATTGCCATCAGTGCTCTGTGGATGGGGATTCTTTATTATCATTACCCACTGATGACCAACCGGACCATTGATGACAGCACAGCCCGTTCCTGCATCAAGTACTTCTTTATCTCCTATATCGGTTTGCTCTATACCTTTCTTGCCGCCGGCGCGGCGGGCATGCCCCGCCGAAACGGAGCCTGGGAAAGCGACTGGTATATTTTTGGCGCCTTTATGCTCATCTTTGGCGTGATGCTGCTATATGCATTCGTGTTGTATTTCCTGAGCCTTAGAAAGTCCACGGCCCTGGAATACTGAGCCTTATGCCAATCTGGTGGAGACAGCGGATTCGATAGCTATCAGACTTTTTGCAAGATCTGTCGAATTCGCTCTTCACCCGATCTAGTTGTATCTCCCCGTTTCGTATCCTGTCTGCCGAAACTGGTCATGCGGTAACTGGCGCACCACGCTGGTTGCTGTTCCGGCTTCTTGACCCCGCCCCATTACCCCGGAGCGAACAATATGGAAACCCGTGCTGCCGTCGCTTTTGAAGCCGGCAAACCACTCTCGATCGAAACCGTAAATCTTGACGGCCCCCGTGAAGGCGAGGTATTGGTCGAGATCAAATTCACCGGTGTCTGCCATACCGACGAGTTCACCCGTTCCGGGGCAGACCCCGAAGGCTTGTTCCCCGCAATTCTGGGTCACGAAGGTGCCGGCGTGGTCGTGGATACCGGGCCTGGTGTTACCAGCCTGAAAACGGGCGATCACGTGATCCCCCTGTACACCCCGGAATGCCGTCAATGCGAATACTGCACCAGCGGCAAGACCAATCTGTGCCAGGCGATTCGTGAAACCCAGGGTCAAGGCCTGATGCCGGATGGCTCAAGCCGTTTTTCCCTGGGCAACGATCGGGTATTTCATTATATGGGCACCTCGACCTTTGCTAATCACACCGTGCTGCCAGAGATCGCACTCGCAAAGATCCGTGAGGACGCGCCGTTCGACAAGGTCTGCTATATCGGTTGCGGCGTCACCACTGGTATCGGCGCGGTGATCAACACCGCCAAGGTTCAACCCGGGGATAACGTAGTGGTGTTTGGCCTTGGCGGTATCGGCCTCAACGTGCTTCAGGGAGCACGCCTGGCCGGGGCGGATATCATCGTTGGTGTAGATCTCAATCCCGCCCGTGAGGAACTGGGGCGCGCATTTGGCATGACCCATTTCGTGAATCCCAACGAGGTTGAAGGCGATCTGGTGCCTTATCTGGTCAACCTGACTAATGGAGGCGCGGATTACAGCTTTGAGTGCATCGGCAACGTAGACGTCATGCGCGTCGCACTGGAGTGTTGCCATAAGGGCTGGGGCGAATCCATTATCATTGGCGTCGCTGGTGCAGGGCAGGAAATCAAGACCCGGCCGTTCCAACTCGTTACAGGACGTGCCTGGAGAGGCACTGCCTTCGGTGGCGCCCGCGGTCGTACCGATGTGCCCAAAATTGTCGACTGGTATATGGATGGCAAGATCAATATTGATGATCTCATCACCCACCAGATGCCACTTGAGAAAATCAACGATGCCTTCGATCTCATGCATGCGGGTGAATCCATCCGTAGCGTAATCAATTTCTGATCAACGCCAGATTTCCCTAAGAACACCAATTTGAGCCCCGCGGGCCCGCAGCCATCGCCCGTGGCTCACTTGGGTCCACCGCCCGGGAAGAATCAAATCTGGTCTTCAGTTCGCCGTCATCTGATCGGCTTGTTGATCTAAGAGGGCTTCTCTGATTGCATCAACGTTAACAAAGCGTCTTGAGGAGTTCCAAATCACCAACAAACTGCTGGATGACATCGCAATTGCGGCAAAAAGTGGATTAAGCATACCGGAGATGGCGATCGGAATCGCAATCGCATTGTATAGCAGTGCCCATACCAGATTCTGTCGAATACGGCGGCGCACCGACCGAAGCAATTCGAAGGTAACAAAGACTCGATCGAGCCGCTCGCCTGGTATGATCACATCCGCGGCATCAGCCGCCAACGCGGTGGGTGCGCCAAAAGCGATCCCCAGGTCTGCTTCGGCTAACGAAGGTGCGTCATTACTGCCATCACCAATCATCACTACAGTGCCCTGGGTTTTCAGCTGCCGAATTACCATTGCCTTGCCTTCTGGTGGAATACCCGCAAAAGCCTCGTCGAATAACTCGCGAAAAGACCCAGCCGTTTCCGCACCGGTCAACAAGACGACACGCGCCATTCTACGCAGGGCGCGCACAGCCTGAATCCAACCGGGCCTGGGCTGATCTTCGGTGGTGATAAGGCCATGAATCGTCCCATCCCAACCCACATAAGAAACGATAGCCTGATCAGACACAGAGATTGTTGGGAACTTCGGAACATCCCACCCCAGCAATGTGAATAGTGATTTGCTGCCAACCGCTACCTGCTGGTTTTCGACAACAGCAACTGCGCCCTTGCCCGGGTGAATCTGAATATCCTGTGCCTCGTAGTCAGAGTCCAACCTGGCGATGGCTTCTGCGATAGGGTGTGGCGACAGCCTTTCCACCGCCGCGGCATACTGGGCGACTTCGGGTGGCCCGACTACCTGATCTATCGTCATATTGGCGGTCGACAGTATGCCTGTCTTGTCAATTGCGACAGTGTCTATCCCATGCGCTTTCTCAAAGGCATCGGAACTGGTAATGATAATGCCGTTCTTCAACGCAATGCTGACACCGACCGCCGAAGTCAAGGGAATCGCCAGGCCAAAGGTGCAAGGGCATGACACAATCAGCGTCGCCATGCCCGCAAGCAAAGCCGCCCCCATCGATCCACTGCCAATATAGATCCAGGAACTGACCCCCAGGGCGAGAAACATGACCAGCGGCACAAAACAACGAGCCACCCTGTCACCCATACCCAGTGTTCCAGCTGTGGCACTCTGGGCATTCCACAATACGCGAGCCAGATTATTGAGCTGACTTTCAACCACATGGCCCACCTCTACTTCGATAGGACCTTCCACGTTGCGGGTTCCACCCATGACGCGATCCCCCACGCCATGATCAACCGGGAACGGCTCTCCCGTCATCAGTGACTCATCGACTGCACATTGTCCTTCGACAATGATTCCATCAGCGGGGATCAGTTCACCCTGGTGGACAAAGATGTGCTCTGATGGAAGCAATTCACTGGCGGGTATCATCTGCAAACTTGCTTCCCGGCAGACCCGGGCCTGGGGTATCCAGGCATCCATGATACTGGCAAGTGCCTGGGTCGCTTTTTCCTTCGCCTCGCGCTCGAAATACCGTCCTATGGTTACGACCGCAATGATTGTCGCCGCAACGTCGAAATACAGCGCCAATGTGCCGACCAATAACTGGCCAACGCTGTAGCCATAGGCGGCAAGGATTGCTATGGCGAGCAAATTATCCATGTTCAAAACACCAGTTCGAAGCCCGACCCAGGCGCCCCGGAAGATGGGAGCAGCAACATACACCATCATGATGGTAGTCAGCAGAAGCAGCGCCATGGGCACGGCTCTATGGACCAGCCAGTGCACCGGCTCTAGGTCTGCCATGTCGATGATGCCCAGATGTAACGGGTAATAAAAAGCCAGGTAAAGCATCATGACAGTGGCAGCAAGGCTTTCCCCGGTGACCAGCCGCAGCATGGGCATGCGGTAATCATAATCAGGCGCCTTATCCTGACTGAAGCGCGCGTGGTATCCGGACCGGCTGATCAACCCCGGCAGGTCAGATTCTTTTACCTGCGCTGGGTCATAGATAATCTTTGCCGTCGCCGTGGCGTAGTTGGTTTTAGCTGCGACAACACCGGGAACCTTAAGTGCATGCTTCTCAATCAACAATTCGCATGAGGCGCAATGCATGCCATCAATACGAAGGAATACTTTTTCACCCTCCGGCTCTTGCGCCGCTGGCGCCGACTTTCGTGCAGGAGCAGGCAACGAGGTGTTGTCGAAAAAACGATACACTTCTCGACAGCCAATACAACAGAACGCGTGGCCCTCTTCTTGAATATCGGGCGTAGCGGGCAACCCGCAGAGTGTGCAATCCATCATCCATGCCCCGCGCAGATAATCAAGCGCAGTTACAACCAGGTGCGGATGAGTATTCGGGCATAGTGGTCCAAAAGCAGAAAGCCAAACAACATGCTCAAGTAAAAGATCGAATATCCAAAAGTGGGTCCGGCATGACTGTCTCCTTCCTCCCTAAACAATCGAAAGGCATACCAGATAAAACCGACGCCAAGGGAAAGTGCCCCGGCCAGATAAATAAGGCCACTCATCTCAATGAAGAAAGGCACCACACTGATCGCGACCAGCATAATGGTGTAGAGCAGAATCTGCCGCTTGGTAAACGCCACGCCATGGGTCACGGGCAACATGGGCACTTCGGCTTTGCTGTATTCTTCGCGGCGTTTGATGGCCAGCGCCCAAAAATGTGGCGGAGTCCACACGAAAATAATCAAAAACAAAAGCAGTGCTTCGGTATGAATCTCTCCGGTGACCGCGGTCCACCCCAGCAGCGGTGGCGTGGCACCCGCTGCTCCACCCAGCACGATGTTGTAGGGTGTATTGGGTTTTAAAAAAACGGTATATATGATCGCGTAACCGATCATCGAGATAAATGTGAGCCAGGCGGTGAGCCCGTTTACCTGGGTCACGAGAATCAGCATTGAAACTGTTGCCAATATCAGGGCAAACGATACTACCGAAGCCGGATTAATCTGATGCTGGGGCAATGGCCGGTTCTGGGTTCGGGACATCACCGCATCGATTTTTCTGTCGATCCAGTGATTGGCGGCCGCCCCTGCCGCCGCCGCCAGACCGATACCCATAACGGCGAAAAACGCCCTGATCCAGGGTGGATCACCTGCAGATGCCAGCAGTATTCCGGCGACTGCCGTAAACACAATCAGGGAAACCACCTTGGGCTTACACAGGGCAAAGTAGGTTCTCCAGGAAGTCGTAGCGGCACTGTCTTTAGCGACGCCTTCGTTCATTTCTCATCCCCTTGGCTGAATTGTTGTTCAGTTGATCTTAGTTTTCACCGCGGCAAACTTCGCTGACCGTTGCACCCTGGCTGAGGCGAACCTCGGCTTCGCGTAACATGCCAATGATCCGTTCGGGCTGGTGAGTCTTCCGGCTCATATTGCCCTCCTCTGAGGGTCAACTTTAAGCCAGATCGCCGCTCTCCGGGTGGGCCACTTTCAGGGGTTCAGGCCAGAACGATGTTTGGCCGAAATCAAAACACCGCCGCCAGCCAGTAACAATCCCACCGACAGATGTACACCGATTGTGGTGGCGTTGACTGCCAGCAGCTCCAAGGCAGGCGCTGCCGATCAGCATCCGCCTGGCGCCAGAGCGTGCCCGCAACTTCTCAGGAGTCCGACAGTAGGCGACCATAGCCGTCGAAGCGGTCATCAATGCCGGCGAGGCGCAGGCAATCCCAGATCATCGCCTGGTTGCTGCAGATCGCGGGTTTGCCGGCCTGCTGTTCGATTTCGGCAATCACGTCGAGCGTCCGCAGGGCGCCACAGGAAACGAAAATGGCGTCGGCATCGCTGTTATCGTGCGCCAGTGCAAATTCGGCGATGTAGTCCGGGGCCACACACACCATGTCGCTGTCCTTCTCCAGGTTCAGACCACAGATCGATAGCACCTCGAACCCGGCCTCCTCGAGGTACTCGGCCTCACGCCGGTTGATTTCATCCAGGTATGGCGTCACCACGACGATACGCCTTGCCTGAACCTCCTGCAGGGCGCGGATCACGCCGGTGATCAGCGAGGTCGTCTTGGCTCCCGGTGCGCCGCGGCCGAGTTCTTCGAATACGCGTATCTCGCCAATGACCAGGCTGCCTGACGTACAGGCGTAGCACACCACGTCGAGGCTGCCGTCGGGCAACAGGCTGGCGGCACAGTCTGCCAGCAGTTCAGCCTGCGCCGCGAGCGAGTCGTTGGTGATCGAATCCGGTATTGCAGCACGGGTAAAGTGAATGCCGACACCGGGCGGCCGCAGCGTAAAAACGTCGTCCTGCACGGTTTGCTCGGTTGCGAGCAGCACGTAACCGATCTTGGCGCGTGGATGGCGGCCATCATCGAAACGAACGTTCCGAGGCGGCTCTTTGATGATGCTGGCTCTCGCCATGACGAAAAACTCCCTTGCCCTGCCGGTATGATATATAAACCGGGCTGCCGGTTCATATCGCGATCATCGGGATGGTACCGCATTCACTTGAGAATCAATTGCGATTGCCGGGACCTGTAACCCATCGATAGACTGCAACATAAAAGGCGTTTATTCTTCCTTTTATATGTTCGTCATCCCCGGGCTGGCGAACGGCGTGATCGCTCTCGCCGCGCTCACGATGATCGCCAAGGGCGCCTACATGCCGCGAAAATGAAAACTGGACGGGAACGACCGAACTCAGCGATGTGCCGAGCTGGGGAGAGGCGCTTTTGAGCGAAACCGGCGACCTGCGCATTCGGCACAGCCGGCCGCTGATCGCACCCTGTATCCTCGAAGAGGAAATCCCCGTGTCTGCTGATGCTGCTGCGGGGATACGCGAGGCGCGCAGGCAGATCGCAGAGATCGTGCACGGACACGACCAGCGATGGCTGTTGATCGTTGGGCCCTGCTCGATTCACGACCCCGATGCCGCGAATGAGTACGCGGACCGGCTGTTTCCCGTGGCGAAGTCCGTTTCCAACCGGGTGCTGGTGGTGATGCGGGTCTATTTCGAAAAGCCCCGTACCACGGTGGGCTGGAAGGGATACATCAACGACCCTCGCCTGGATGATAGTTTCGAGGTAAACGCCGGGTTGCGCGGTGCACGGCAGTTGCTGGCCGAGATCGCGCAGCGGGATCTCCCGGCCGCGAGTGAGTTCCTCGACACCACCTTTGGGCAATATTATTCAGATTTCATCAGTTGGGGGGCCATCGGGGCCCGCACTGTGGAGAGCCAGGTGCATCGGCAGCTCGCCTCCGGTCTTTCGATGCCGGTAGGGATCAAGAACCGAACCGACGGAAACGTAGATGTCGCCATCGACGCGATGGTCGCAGCTCGGGACAGCCATCATTTTCCCTCGCTGACCAACGAGGGGGCACCTACGCTCTTCGAGACCAGGGGAAACAGCGACGCCCATCTCGTGCTTCGCGGCGGGCTGCGACCGAACTACGACGCGGCCTCAGTGGCGGCTGCGGCCGATGCCCTCGCTGTGCGCGGTCTCGATGCGGGGATCGTCGTAGACTGCAGCCACGGTAACAGCGGCAAGGATCCGGCGTGCCAGGCGGAGTGCGCGGAGTCGGTTCTCATGCAGCGCCGCAGCGGGCAGGAACGACTCGTCGGGCTGATGCTGGAGAGCCACTTGGTGGCTGGCCGGCAGGAGCAACCCACCACCTACGGGCAGAGCATCACGGACGCGTGCCTGGGGTGGGAGGAGACCGTGCGACTCATCGAGCGGGTCGCCGAGGGCTGAGCGGAGGAAGGTGCCACGAGCCTCGACTTACACGTGCGGGGTCGAGGCAGTTGCTGGCGCTGGTACCGAAGCCGCGCGTGAATCTTTTGAGTCATGATCAGTCACATACGCGCGGGATGGGTATGCCTGAAAACAAACCCCTAACGGAACTCGAAGAAACCCGGTTGCGCCGCTACAGCGCAATCACTTTCAGTTTCTTGACGGCTGGCACCTTTTCGAGCGCTGTAATCGCCTCTTTCGAGGGTTCGTTGTCGAGATTGATGAACGACAATGCGTCCTCCCCTTTGCGGACCCGACCCAGACGCCACTCACCGATATTGACCCCATAGTCCCCGAGCAGTGTGCCGACCTGTCCGATGACCCCCGGTACATCGTTGTTTTTCATCACCAGCAGCGTACCGCTTGGATCAACATCCAGGTGATATTCGCCGACCTGAACGATCCGCGGGTGCTCGCCGTCAAAAACCGAGCCGATGATAACCCGGCTGTCGTCCGCCCAGCGGGCCCGGCATGAGATGGCGTTCGCAAACTCGCTACTGCCAAGCCCCTTAACCTGGGAGATACCAATCCCATGTTCCTGGGCCAGCATTGGAGCATTGATGTAATTCACCGGCTCGGCAATGATGTTCATCATCAACCCTTTGAGCACACCGGTGGCAATGGGTTTGGCGAATTCGGTTGCCGTATCACCCAAAAGTTCCAGTTCAAGGGCCCGGATCGGGGCATCCGCCATGTGAAACTGCAGCGCACCGATCTTCTCTCCGAGCTGCAGGTACGGCAGAATCGAGGCGTATTCCGGTCCGACCGGGAAGGGCATGTTGACGCTGTTTCGGAAGTCATCGTTACGCAGCGCATCCACCACCTGCTCGACAATCTGGATCGATACATCGCGCTGCGCTTCCTCGGTACTGGCCCCAAGGTGCGGAGTATGGAGTACGTTTTTCAACCCGATGAGAGGATGATCAGCCCCTGGGGGTTCTTCGTCGTAGACATCGATCGCGGCCGCTCGGACCTGCCCTGAAGCCAGCGCATCAGCGAGTGCCGGTTCGTCGATAAGTTGGCCGCGCGAGGGGTTAATAATGATGACCCCTTCCTTGGTCTTGGCCAGAGTTTCCATATTCAGGATATGCGAAGTTTCTGCTGACAGGCTGGCATGCAAAGAGATGAAATCTGCCTGGGACAGAAGTTCGTCCAGATCAACCAGCAGGACGTCCATCTCCTGTCCGACCTCCTCGGAAACGTAGGGATCAAACGCCACGACTTCCATGTCAAAGGTTCTGGCCCGTTTTGCCACGTGACGGGCGATGCGGCCGAAGCCGATTAAGCCGAGGACCTTTCGGTAGAGCTGGACCCCGGTAAAGTCGGATCGCCGCCACTCGCCCTGGTGCACCGACTGGTGCGCCTCAGCGGTGTGACGAGCCGCAGCGAGCATCAGCAAGATGGTGTGCTCGGCGGTCGCAATACTGTTAACCCCAGGGGTATTCATCACCAGGATGCCGCGCCCTGTGGCTGCGCTAACATCGATATTATCGACGCCCATGCCGGCCCGACCGATCACCCGAAGTTTCTCGGCGACTGCAAGAAGGTCTGCGTCGACCTGGGTGCTGCTGCGAACCAGCAGCGCATCGTATGCCGGGATAACAGCGCAAAGCTCGGTCTTGGACAATCCGGTCCTGACGTCGACGGTCACATCTGATTCTTTTTCGAGCTGCTGTAGACCAGCCGACCCGAGTTTGTCCGCTACCAAAATCCGCAACATTCACTGACTCCTTTCATCGTTCTAGTTAAAAAATGACTTAATGAGCGACTCATCACAGCTTGCGCTCTGAACCTGTTTTCGCTGGAGTGCCAAAACAGGATTCGAATTTCTCGGCGAGTTGAACTTCGTTCCAGTGCAATGCAGACGATGAGGTCAAGGCAAGGGCTTTCTCGACCAGACCCTGGACAACTGGGTCGTCTGAATACTCCAGGGCCGCCGGACCGGCAGCCAGCAACAGCACCGGGGCAATGCTTTGACTTTGGATAAAGACTTTCGACTCAGAGGCGACCCGGTCCCGGCAGACCACCCCACCGAAACCCGCGAAAAAATCCACTTCGCGGCTCGCCAGAAGGTCGCTCACCCCGTCACCCACGAGCAACGAACGCCCGGTTTGATTCTGGAGCAGTTCACGGATAACCCGGGCCTTGCCGTCGCTCTCGGTCAGAACCGAGTGCTGCACCGCGAGGTACGCTTCGTGCCACGGACCCTGGCCCTGCCACCAATTTCCGGAAAGCGTGTCGTATTCGACCTCGACCGCCCGGATGTGCTCGGGGGCTATGCCGAGGTGCAACCCAAACTCGCGGACCGGATCGAAAAGGCCACCGCTCACAATGTAGACTTCGTGGCCAAGAGCCTGCAGTGCCTGAATGAGCGCTGCCGCGTCTTCAACTACGTGCTTTCGATAACGCGATCGAAGCGCCCGCACCGCGCCCCGCGTGGGCTGCAGGATTTCAAGGCGCTCTCCATAGACTGCCTCCAGGTTGACCTCCCCGTCCATGGCAGAGCGGGTGAGGTCCGCGACCTGGCGCTGGGAATCCGGATGATTTGCCAGCTCGTCAATGCCTTCAATTGCGGTCAGGGTCGAATCGCAGTCAAAGATTACATGTCGATATACAGGCCAGCGTGGCAACGGTGAGCGGTCGGGTTTATTGGTTTTTCCAGCGCTACGCATCGATCTCTTCGGCCTGGGCAATAAGCCACTCCCAGAGCGCGTTTACCGGCGGCATCGATACTGGGCGCATGATATTGGGTTAATTCGTCTGTCCTGAATTGGATACTCCTGCCGGCAGGTTTGGTTCAGCGCTGCTGTACACCGTGGTTAAGGAGTCAACCGTCACGGCTCCTCTGCCCTGCGTCTGCAAAGACATAATACCGTACTTATTATATGTAATCTAACTGAGCGACATGGGCGGCGCACTTCCGCCACCAAAGGCAATCACGCCGTCATGAGCACCGTCCTTGAAAGCGCCAACGCCCTGCTCCACATTGGTGCCGGTGGGGTTGGGCTTAACCTCGCTGAATACTGAACACTCGAGGCCCGCTGATGTGCATGCGGCGAGCGCCTGCGCGAGAATCGGCAGATCAGCAAGGCCGGGTAAACGGATATCCTCCTCAATCGCGCGGGATAGTTCCGCCAGCCAGCGCGCGCTGACGCACTGGCGGACCCCTGTCGCGCCCAGATCCTGGTACTCGGCAATCTGTTTTTCCAAAAGGCAACTCGGTTGTGTCGCCAGACCTTCGGGCCATGCCTGGGACATTGGTTTTGAAGTGCTTATGTTACATACTTGCAGCGGTTTCGGTTCGGCCTAGGTTTCAGGAACTCCATACGATGCACTATCGACCTCTGGGTGACACGGGCATAGATGTCTCGGTTATCTGCCTCGGCACCATGACCTGGGGCGAGCAGAACACCCGGGAAGAGGGATTTGCGCAGATGGACCACGCCCTCGCCCACGGAATCAATTTTCTTGACACGGCCGAGATGTATCCCGTTGATGTACGTCCCGAGACCTACGGGCACACCGAAATCATCATCGGCGAATGGCTCCGCGAGCGCCAGTGCCGCAACCAGATGGTTCTTGCCAGCAAGGTCTGCGGGCCGGGACACCAGCATATCCGCGGCGGTGACTGCCGCTTCACCCGGGAGACGATCCACACCGCGTGTGCAGACAGTCTCAAACGGCTGCGCACCGATTACCTGGATCTCTACCAGTTGCACTGGCCGGACCGCGGCTGGACCGATTTCAAAAACCTCGGGCAGACCGGGGAGATCGAAGATACCGGAGCAGACCGGGCAGAAACCCTGGCCGCGCTCGATGAACTGATTCAGGCCGGCAAGATCCGCGCCTGGGGGGTATCAAACGAAAGTGCCTGGGGCACCATGGATTTTGTCGCTCGCGCCGATGCGGCAGGGGTCAGTCGACCGGCCAGCATCCAGAATGCCTACAACCTGCTCAACCGCAAGTTTGAATTTGCGCTTGCAGAGATTGCCTTGCGTGAGCGTGTCGGCCTGCTTGCCTATGCCCCGGTTGCAGCCGGAGTGCTGACCGGGAAATACCTCGATGATGCTCATCCGCCCGGTGCACGCAATACCCTGTGGCCGTCCAACACACGCTATTTTGACGAGCAGGCAATATCTGCCACCCGCGCTTATGTGGGCCTTGCGACTGAACTCGGAACGAGCCCCGAGGTGCTCGCCCACGCTTTTGTCCTGAGCCGCCCTTTTTTGACCGCATCAATTGTCGGCGCCACCGAGATATGGCACCTCGACCGCGCGCTTGAAGCCATGGACTTTAAGATTGACGAGGACCTGCAGGCTCGCCTTGCGTCACTGCATCGCCGGTACCTGGTGCCTGCGCCGTAAATCCACAGCCCGAGGTAAACCACGGACCATACACACATGACCACAGCCCTGACCCAGGCACCGCGGGTGCCCTCAAGAACCCTGCTCGACTTTCCGCTGGCCCTGGATCTCGATCAGCTCGACGCCGATATTGCGATCCTTGGCGTTCCTTACGGACTGCCTTACCGGCCCCACGAGATGGCAAACGACCAGAGTCTTGCGCCTGATGCCATCCGGCAGGGCCCGAGTTATGTCCCCTACACGCTGACCAGTTACGACTGGGATCTCGGCGGCTATCTGCTCGATGGGCGCGACATTAAAGTGGTGGACTGCGGAAATGTCACGGCTGATCTCAACGATCATCAGGAACATTACCGTCGTGCGGAAACAGCGGCCCGGAAGATTCTCGCCAGCGGCGCCACCCTCATCACCCTGGGCGGCGATCACGGTATCCCGATTCCCGTGATGCGTGCGCTGGAGCGCGACGAGACCATCACCCTGGTGCATGTCGATGCCCATATCGACTGGCGGGACGATGTCAACGGTGTCGGTGAAGGCTACTCGAGTCCGATACGGCGCGCCTCAGAGATGGACTGGTTCGGCCCCATCGTACAGATCGGTATCCGCGCCACCGGCAGCGCCCGCAAGGAAGAAGTCAATGACGCGCGGGAATACGGTGCCGACATCATCACCGCATACGAGATGCATGAGATCGGCATGCTGGCGGTGCTCGACCGGATCCCCGACGGCGGACCCTACTACCTGACCATTGATGCTGACGGGCTGGATCCCACCATCATGCCGGGCGTCATGGCGCAAGCACCGGGCGGACTCGACTGGGTGCAGACACGCCAGTTGATTCATGGCCTCACCAAAAAGGGCCGGGTGCTGGGCATGGATCTGGTAGAGATTGCGCCCTCTTACGATCACGGCCATATCACCATCACCCACGCGGAGCGCCTGATCTGCAACTTCATCGGCGCCTGCGTACGTGCAGGCTATTACGACTGACGCAGCAAGAACGGGTTTGCTCTCACCCGGATCCGCAATGGTCCGCGAGTACCTTCAGCAGATCATCGACCTGTGACTCGGTGGTGTTCCAGGCAGTCACAAAACGCACCGCCTTGCCATCGAGTTCTTCGTCGTTGACCGGTATGCCCTGCTGCGACAGCCGCTCGATCAACGCTGCCGGCATCCTGACAAACACCTCGTTGGACTGCGTCGGATACGCAAGTGCAAGGCCCGCAAGGCCGGCAAGGCCTTCACTCAAACGCTGCGCCATCGCGTTGGCCTGGCGGGCGTTGCGCAGCCATGTGTCACCCGTCAGGTAGCCTGCAAACTGTGACGAGATAAAGCGGCTCTTTGAGAGCAACTGGCCGGCGCGTTTTCGCAGAAACGGAAAATCACCCACCAGTTCGGGCCTGAAGAACACCACGGCCTCTGCGGCAAGACAGCCGTTCTTGGTGCCGCCAAAAGACAGCACATCGATGCCTGCCTGCCAGGTCATCTGCGCGGGCGTCACATCCAGCGTAACGAGCGCATTGGCAAAACGGGCCCCGTCCATATGCACGCTCAGCCCGTGGCCATGCGCGACCGAGGCGATGGCCTGAATCTCCTCGAGCGGATAGACCGTGCCGGACTCGCAGGCCTGGGTGATGCTGACCGTTGACGGCTGGGCGTGATGTACGTTGCCCGCACCATAGATCCTCTCTTCCAGCGCCTGTGCACCGATGCGTCCGTCCGTTCCCGGCATATCAACGAGTTTTGCGCCGCTGGTGAACATCTCCGGTGCGCCGCACTCATCGGTATTGATATGGGCGAGTTCGTGGCAGAAGATTTTTCCAAACGCCGGAGTCAGTGTGGAAAGCGCCAGCGCGTTGGCGGCTGTGCCGGTAGTGACCGGGAACACCGTTACCGGCGTTTCAAAAATCTCCTCCAGGTTCGCCGAAAGACCCTGCGTCCATGGATCTTCGCCGTACGAGGGACTGTTTGCCTCATTGGCGCGGGCCAGCGCGTCCATTACCTCGGGGCAGGCGCTGGAAATATTATCCGAGGCGAAGGTATTGATCGGGGACATGCCCTGAGACACTCAAGAACCGGGAGGATTTTGCTCAGTTGATGACGATCAGCTCGCGGCGCACACTGCACAGGCGCTCTCCGCCGCTTTCGGTCACCACAAAGGGTTCGGACACCGCGGCACCGATGGTGTCGAGCCAGACGCCCGACTGAAAATGAAAACACATGCCGCTTTGCAGAACGGTGTTGTCACCCGGGCGCAGGCTGGCGGTCCGCTCTCCCCAGTCCGGCGGATAGTTGACACCAATCGAATAACCCACCCGGCTCTCCTTGTGATAGCCGTTACGGTTAAGCACTTTCTGCCATACGGCCTCGACTTCCTCGCAGGTCGCGCCGGGCCGCGCGGTCTGAAGAGCCGCATCGACACCCTCCACAATGGTCTCGGCCAGCTTGCTTACCTCTGGCGGCGGACTGCCCAGATAAAGCGTCCGGGTCAGCGGGGCCTGGTAGTGATGACGGGCGCCGCCGAGTTCCATCATGACCAGGGTGTCATTCGGCAGCGGGTGTTCTGACCAGGTGAGGTGTGGCGTACTGGTCCCCTCCCCGACCTGGATCAGCGGACACAGGCTGGAATAGTCCCCATAGCGGCCCCCGACTCCCATCACCTGCGCGTGATACACCTCGGCGATGATCTCGTACTCGGGCACCCCCGGCGCGACCCTGGCAAGGGCCCGGTTCATGACCGCGCTGACGGTTTCGCCGGCCTCGCGCATATAGACGAGTTCCGCTTCGGACTTCACCAGGCGTTCCCAGTTCACCAGCTGCTCGGTATCAGACAGCGTCGCGTTGGGCAGGCCCTTCACGAGATGCGCATGCGCGCGGGCGGTGTAGTAATGGGCATCCAGTTCCACACCGATTCGATGCTTCCCCCAGCCCCATTCATCAATCAATGCGGCCAGGTCATCGTAGGGGTGCCCGGTGGGGTGATGGATCAGCGTTTCTGAAAAGGTGGTGATGTTTTCCGGCGGGATGTCAGTCGTAATGTGAGCCGCTTTGGCATCCTGCGGCCGGCCGAACCAGATGGGTGCTTCCGCTTCAAGGTGCAGCAAAACCGCCTGGGGTGTGTAGAAAGACCAGCCGTCAAACCCGGTCAACCAGTTCATGTTCGCCGGGTCCTGACAGATGATGAGGTCAAGCCCCTTGTCCGCCATGCGCTGTTTGGTCTGGGCAACCCGACGGTCGTATTCGGCTTTCTGAAAAGGTTTGGTGTATTGCATGTCTTTTGGCTGAGATCAAACGGGGGGGGTTGGCGCAGTTACTGATCAGTCAACGGTGGCGGCGATAGCGGCCAGAAAATCGCCGGGGCGCATATTCATGATGCCGCACTCCATCACGTAATCGCTCGCCAGCGCGATCAATCCAATCCGCTGACGGCCAGACTTGTTATCCAGGACGGCCTGTGCCTTCAGCGGGGTGGCGGCAAATGCCGAAGCCGTATGTGCAGATGGAACTGAACTCATTAGCAAATCCGGTTTGCGCTATCCGAGAACCCGGGCAAGATCCTCGCACAGGTCGTCGGGATCTTCCAGCCCGAGCGAAAGGCGGTACACCCCGTCTCCAGCGAATTCCCGGTAGGCAGCCAGTTGCTCGCCCGAGAGGCCATAGCTCGATGCCATCAGGTCATCGGTACCCATCCAGCAGATCAGGCTCCGATGATGCCCAAGGGAGACCGCATAATGGATCACCTCAAGCTGCGACATCATCTGCTGCGCAAGATCGGCACCTTTATCGACCTGAAAGGACAGCATTCCGGAAAAGTTGTCCATCTGCTTTTTTGCAAGCTCGTGATGCGGATGGCTGGCAAGACCCGGATAGAGTACCTTCGTCACCCTGGGATGCCCCTCCAGAAACTGTGCCACAGCCAGTGCGTTGGCCTCATGCGCCTGCATCCGCAGCGGCAGGGTAGCAAGCCCCCGGTTGATCAACCACGCATTGAACGGGCTGATCACGCCACCCACATGAATCTGGCCATCGGTCTCAATGGCGCGCATGTGCTCTTCCGATGCCAGCACCGCACCGCCCATGGCATCCCCATGGCCGCAGCAGTATTTGGTCAGCGAATGAATAACGTAATCCGCGCCCAGCGTCATCGGGCGCGTTGCCATGGGCGTGGCAAAAGTGGAATCAATCGCCAGCCGGGCGCCCTGCCGGTGAGCAATCTCGGCCACGGCAGCGATATCCGTGATCCGCATCGTCGGGTTGGCAGGCGTCTCTCCCCAGACCAACACCGTCTCAGGCGTTACCGCCTGCTCGAGCGCATCGAGGTCGGAGAAATTCGCCGTCACCACATCAACGCCCATGCGACCAAGGTCATTGCGGGCAAGCTCCGCCGTACCGGGATAGTTTGTGTCACTCATCACCACGCGGTCACCGGTTTTCAGCACACTGAACAGCACCGCCGAGGTCGCCGCCATGCCCGAGGCGAAACATCGGCATGCCGGCGCCTGCTCGAGGACCGCCAGTTTGTCTTCCAGCTGCTGGACCGTCGGGTTGCGCCAGCGGCTGTAGATAAACGGTGCCTGTTCCGGAATATCGTAGGCGGAAAAGCCCACCGGTTCATCGAGCACAAACGTGCTCGACATAACGATATTGGGAGCGGATGCGCGGGTGACCGGATCCGGCGCTTCACCGGCATGCACCGCCAGGGTGCGGGTTTTCCTGTTTTTCTGATCGTGCTGTCGGGCCATGGTGATACCGTTAATGAATAGTCAGCGCTTCACTGCTTGGGCGGATGTCGTTCGCCATTTTCCCGATGCCGAGCGTCGCAGACTGCTTTGGCACTAGTGACTTTCGTAAACCGGATGGCCGAGTATATCCATCAGCGGATCGACCCCCAACCCGGGCTCTGCCGGCGCGGTCATGTAGCCGTCTGCAAGCTGCGGGCCGCCCTTGGCAATGGCGACGCTGGCGTATTCATGAAATGCGGATGACTGGAAATGAAATGCCGGTGGTGTCGACTGCGCAAGATGGGCAATCGCGGAGGTCGCAATCTCTCCTCCCCAGCTGTCCTCGATGGTCATGACGATACCCAGATGCACACAAAGATCGCGCACCTGGCGCGCCCGGGTGAGACCCCCCACGCGATTGATCTTGAGATTAATGAGATCCATCGCATTGTCCTGGTATCCGCGCAACAGGATCGGCAATCCGTCCATACATTCATCCAGAATGAACGGCAGATTGGTGTGCCGGCGTACCGCAAGACACTCCTCGTAACTGAGGCAGGGCTGCTCAATAAAGCACGACAACTGCCGCTCCTGGAACATCTGCTCTACGGCACTCACCACACGCAGGGCTTCGTGCTGCTTCCATCCGGTGTTGGCATCCGCATCAACCACATCACCCGGCTGCATCTTGGCAAGTACCCGTTTGAAGCGCTCGATGTCGGTCTCAGGATGTTCTCCGACCTTGATCTGGAAATGGTCAAAGCCTGATGCCCGATACTCAACGAAGCGCTCGGCCATGAGCCCCGGGTCTGCACGGGCCACGACCTTAAAGAGCTTTACCCGTTCCTGGAGTTTGCCGCCCAGTAACTGGTAGACCGGCATGCCCGCCGCCTTGCCCAGGATATCCCAGCACGCCATGTCGATTGCCGACTTGACGTAGGGATGGCCCTTGAGCTGTTCATCCATTTTGAGGTTGATCCTGTCGAGTTGGGTTGGATCCTCGCCGATCAAGCCGGGAGCGAGCACCGAAACACCCGTGCGTACCCCTTCGGCATATGCGGCAAGATAAGACGGCCCCAGGGGGCAGCTTTCCCCCGCACCCGTTAAGCCCTCATCGGTATCAATCAGGACTACTGTGCTGTCAAAAGACGAGAATGACTGGGTCGACCAGCTGTATGACCCCTCCTTCATCGGCAGGTCAACCTGGAACACGCGGATTCGGGAAATCTTCACCCGGGAACTGTCCTCAATGGGCTCAAACGGGCGAAAACCGCGCTAGGCGTTATCCGCTGCCGCTGTTTGTTCGGTATGCCGCGCCGCGGCCTCAGCCACGGCATCAGGGTCGATCTCAAACCCTAAACCCGGCGCGTCGAATAAACCGAGTTTGGCGTCTTTGAGTGACAAATCCGGACTGGCAATCACATCTGAAGTCAACAGGTGATTCATGTACTGATTGGCATCGTCCAGGTTGGGAATGGCAAGCCCCACCTGGTGTGCCGCACAGGTCGTGATGCCGGTCTCGTACAAGCCATGAAGGCAGATATTGAGCCCGCCGATCTTCGCGACGGCCGCCGCCTCGATGAAGGGGCCGATGCCGCCCGTTTCATGCAGGCCGAGAACGATCAGGTCTGCTGCCTGCATTTGTGTCACCTGATAAACATCGACCGCATTGAATACGCATTGGTCCGCCGCAATAGCAACAGGACTTGCATCCTTGATCTGTTTGAGAGCGCTCAGGCTGCGATGATCACAAGGCTGTTCGATCATCTCGGGGTTAAACGCTTTCAGGCGCTCGATCATCCGTATTGCCGAAAGCGTATCCCAGGCTTCGTTTGGATCGAGGCGCAATCGGATATCGGGGCCAATCGCTTCACGGACCTGCCTTACGATCTCAAAATCAAGTTGGTCACCGCGGCCAACCTTGCAGTAAATAGTGCGATGACCCTGCTGCACCAGGGCCACTGCATCCTGGGCGAGGTCCTGAGGTTCAGAGCCCTGAATAAACCCGAAATACTCAACGTGCTGCCGCTGTGCGCCGCCCAGCAGTTCATAAACTGGCCGATCAAGTGCTTTTCCCTGCAGATCCCAGAGCGCCATTTCCAGACCGGCCAACACCTGGCCGCCAAAGCGCGGCGCGCTGCCGTTGCCGCGAAACTGAAACAGGGACTGATAGCAAAGGGTCATCAGGTGCTCACGGTCGAAAATCGACTGGCCCAACAGATGCCTTGCCGCCTCTTCGACAAAGGCCTGAACGCCAACCGCAGTCGGTGTCGCAAGACACTCGCCAAAACCCGCAAATCCCCTATCGGCGTGGATCTCTATCAGCAGTACCTCGGCGCCCTGCGTGACCCCCTGAGACCAGTAATAGGGCTGGGCGTAGGGGAGCACAAGCGCAGTGGTGTTGATGTTCGTGATTTTCATCTGAACATTGTGCCTCGGTGCATAATTCCGGGATCCGCCCCCAGATCCTGGGCCTGGGGCCACACCTGCGCAGGAGAATCAGTTAGGCAAAAATTCACTGAACAATACGTTGGTTCCGCGCGCGCCTACATTTCGGAGGCAATCAGTGCCAAAAAATCACCACTTTCGACCAGCGCCTTGTGGGAGCGTCCGACCAGGATTCCAGGGCGTTCTGCTCGGTAGACCGCCGGTAGACGTTCCGGCTTTTCTGGAAAATGAACCTGCCCGACAGCCTCACCTGCCTTAACCGGAGCGTCCAAGTCGATCAACGCCTCGTAAATGCCCGTATCATTACTGATTACATAACAGTTGGAATCAGGCATATGCATCATGCGGGTCGGAGGCAGTCCGCGGGCTTCACGACTTTGAGGCCGGTCTTTGATAATCCTGAAATGGGCAAGCAGGTTTCTCACTCCAACTTCGGCGATGGACACGGTACCGGTTGTCGTTGTGCCGCCGCCGCCCAGCTCACAGCCGATGAAAATCCTACCCATATCCTCGACTGCGGTATCGAGCATGCCTTCCGCATCCAATTCAACCAGTTCAAGGCTCACCGGTGCTGCAAATGCAAGGACGGCCTGCTTCGCCTGCTCCATGAGATCGCTATCCGGAAGCCGGTGATAACAGGCAAATGGTGAGAACATCATCGTTTTGCCGCCGGAATGGATATCCAGAACCGCGTCTGCCAGGGGCAGGATTTTCTGCTGAACGAAATGCGCGATCATCGAGGTAACGGTGCCATTGCGGCTGCCTGGAAAGGCCCGATTCATGTTGACCCCATCTATGGGGGACACGCGCTGGCCCGCGAGTACCGCCGGGTAATTCAGGGCAGGAATAATAATCACCTGTCCAT
Source organism: Proteobacteria bacterium UBA2133 (assembly GCA_002327725.1). Classification (GTDB taxonomy): domain Bacteria; phylum Pseudomonadota; class Gammaproteobacteria; order Arenicellales; family UBA868; genus UBA868. The sequence goes on along the minus strand of DCXP01000037.1, from coordinate 21,319 downwards.
TGATTTCTTGTGCATCGAGAAACCTCGCGAGTTTCATTAACGCGATCGGCCCCTCATATTCATCTCCATGATTGCCGCCGGTAAGAACCAGGGTTGGCCCATCACCATTGCGAATTGAAACAACGGGCAGATGTATCGCGCCCCAGCCAGAATCATTTCGGGAATGGGGAATACTTAAATGTCCGTGGTGCTTGCCGTCGACCGAAAAATCGACGGTCGCACTAACTTTGGGTTCTGTCTGTGTCATATCGCAAACTCCAATACCATATGTTCAGGGCACTTCCGGGTTAAGCTGCGAAGGCTAAAGGCGCGGTGCGGTCGGATCGACGCCCGAACGGTGCTGCGGCAGCGAGGTCAGTTAACATGCGCTTCAGACAAGAATCAGATCCCGCGTTGTACTGCAAAGGCGTTCACACCCGGTTTGTGTAATCAATACGTTGTCGATCAGACGAACACCGAGACCGCCTTCGAGACCAAATACTGGCGGCTCAACGGCGATAACCATACCCGCTTCGAAGGTGTATTCGCTGCCGGCATCCATAATAAGCGGCTCTACCCAGGAAGGAGGGAACGCTGCACCGACAGCGTAACCGGTCATGTGCAAGCGATACTCATCCAGGCCGCTTTCTGCAATGACCTTTTTCGCAATTTCATGCGGCACCCTGGCCGATACCCCGGCACGCATCTCAGCCATACAGGCATCACCCGCGTCGCGGACCACCTGGTAGACATCCCGCATACGCTGTGTCGGCTCACCCAGGCACAGTTGCCGCCCGATGGTGACACAGTACCGCCGATAGTGGGCCCCGAACTGGACATGCATGAAATCGCCGGGTTCCAGAACACGGTCAGAGGGCTCACCATGAGCAAAGGCTGATCGGGGACCAGACAGGAAGTTCATAGGGCTGGCTTGTATATCACTGCCAGCCGCGAGCAGGGTATGGTGGATGTTTGCCGAAATCACGCGCTCTGTTGTGCCTGGCTCGATTGCTGCAATACAGGTGGCCATACCCTGATCAACGATTTCCCCTGCTTTGCGCATATAGGCGATTTCAGCGGGCGACTTGATCAACTTGATATTGCCGATCAGATCGGTGGCGTCCATCACGAGATCTGTCCCGAGTAAATCGACCAACTGATTGTGATGATGTGGGTGCAGGTAGTAACCGGGAACCTCCAGCCCTACTCTTAGCCCCTTATAGCCTTTTGCATGCAGAATCTCCTTGAACACTGCAATAGGATCTTCCGGCTCACGTCCACCCCAGCCTCGAACCTCGTCAACAAGCGAATCAGCGAGGAGCATCGGTACTTCAGGCAATCGGCTTTGGAGGATCAATGGCCCGGAATCAAGCGGAAAAAACAGCACTTGAAATTCCTGGTAGCCCTTAGCACTTGCACCGGTCAGATAATTGATATGCACCGGCGCAATGACCAGGAGCAGTTCTATTCCGACTTCGCCCATCGCCTCACGCACTTTGCGCTGACGGCCTTGAAACTCGGATTTTGCGAAATACTGTTTCGACATGGGGCTTATCCTAAGACTGAGAACGTGCTGTCCTGATTAATTTCTCGCAGTCGCGAGAAAGTTCCTAAATCGATTCCCCGATCCAGATGTTCACAATGGTAATTCATTGGCCGGGTGTCATGATCATTCCCTGATTGACAGTACTCGATGAGTTCTGCCATGACCTTCCCCGCTACGGGTGCGTTCTTGAACTGATTGCCGCTGGTACCGATCGCCATATAGAAGCCGCCGATGCATGACCGATCATAGATTGGAATCCAATCCTCGGTCACATCGTACAGATCAACACAGCCTTTGAGAGTGGCGGGGATACCGAGCCCCGGGAACCGCTGGGCGTGGCGTTGCGCCTGCACCGTCCACTGATCGGTGAAGTTTTTCTCGTAGTTGTCTGGATCTACCCAGTGGTGTGTGTCACACGGCGGATCCTCACTGCCGATGAGGATGTTGTTTCCCAGTTCCGGACGGGTGTAGACAGCCGCATCACTGTCTGAGGTTACACACCCGATGGACCCATAATCCAACTCCTCTGGCGCGGGGACATGGACTACCTCTTGACGCAGGGCACGAGTGGAGATTTTCATGTCTTTCTCGGCACCGACAAGTGCATTAATCTTGCATGAGTGGGGGCCCGCCGCGTTAATGACAGTGGTTGCATCGATGCGAACCCCATCAGCAAGGGCTACCCCCGTGACACAGCCATCAATCACGGGAATCTCTACCACCTTGCTGTTGAACCTGAAGGTAGCCCCGGCCCGTTCTGCTGCGAGTTGAATATTGCGGGTCGCCAATTGCGGATCAGAGATGTAACCTCCCCTGGGAAAGAAGATGGCACCATCGACCTGGCCGCCGGTCGGTTCACCAAATTCCGGGTCACCCAGAGTCTTGGCGGGTGAGAAGCACGATAGGTTATAGAACGGAAAGCGTTCCAGAACCTGCTCATTCGACAGGTGCTGGTAGGGGATATCGAGGGCATCAAGGTGCACCAGTTGACTGCGAAGGCCGTCGTTCACCTTGGTCTTCATGATCAGGTTACCCGTCTCATGGAACACAGCCAACGGCTCGCCATCAGGTGACTTGAGGTAATCCGCCCACTCGCGCCAGAAAAAATACCCGTCGTAGGCCATCGCGCAACCGTCCAGCGTTGAGTAGTAAAGCCGGATAATGGCGCACGAGTTGGACGTTGATCCATAGCCTGCAGCGGGCAGCATATCGAGGTTAATGGTGCGATAACCCTTTTTCGACAACTCGTATGCAGTAGCGGCGCCAATAATACCCGCACCTATGATGATCACGTCGTAGGCATCGTTGCTCACCTGAGTCTCCTTTGAAATCGATCCGTATCGTTTGAAATTACAGTACCGTTAGGTCGCGCGGATATTCCGTCACGATTTCTATACCGTCATCGGTAACGATGACCGTATCGCCAACCCGCGCCCCAAAAACATCAGGCACCGTAACACCCCCATCAACAGCAAAGACCATTCCGGTTTCAAGACGCGTCCTATCGCCGTACTTCAATTGAGGCTCCTCCAGGGAGGAATACCCAAGTGCGCGCCCGGTCCGATACGACGGTGAGAATCCGGCCGATTGATAAACGTCATCAGCAGCCTTATGTACGTCTTCTGCAATAGCGCCGGGGCGCATCTCGCGCAAGGAAGCCGCCTGTGCCTCGATAGCGGTGTTGTAAGTCCGCGCCGTTTCGTCATCGACACTGCCCAAAAAGTACTCCCGGTCATAACCGATCTTGAACTGCTTGAAATGGCAGATTGAGCAGAAACACATGTACACCGGATCGCCATGAGCCAGTTTCTTCACCCGGGGGTGTAGATGGGTATAACTAGTGAAGCGACCTGATTGGACCGCCTGGAGATTGTGGATCATGGGGCTCATCAGCGCATCCGGATCTTCCGCCCCAATAATTTCTGCTGCTTTGCGTGTACCGGCGTTCATACAGGCCAGAGATACCTCATATTCGGGCACGCCTACTGCCATTGCCGAGCGCCCTCCGATCCCCATGGCAACCGCGACCTGGCCAGCCTGACGGATCATATTGCACTCTTCAACAGATTTGATCACGCGCATGTTCGCGATGATCGATGTGCCATCTACCCTTTGGTTAGTGAGTTCCTGGTTCAGGTAGTCTGAGATAACAGCGGGGATGTCGTTTTTTTCAACCGCAATACACAATTTCCCGGGGTTTTCACCGAGGACTCTGCGCAGTGGGTCGCGCCATTCCTCACCGACCCCATCAGAATAAAGGCGAAGATCATCGATCCATGTCATCGCCTGCGCCATTAATGATTCTGATCCCGGGGTAATCAACGCCACATCGCCATTACTCGCGATGGTGAGCAGTGTCGGACGGCCAAATTCCAACCCAAGATCGCCCCAATAGGCCGAAAAATAGTAGATCGAGTCAGCATTGGTGATGATCAGCAGATCAATGCCTTCATCTTTAAGACGGCGCTGAAGTTCCTGCGTGCGTTTTTGAAACAGCGGCAACATCTCACTTTCAGCACCCATCAAGTGCAGTTGACTGGACATGTCACGATCTCCGGGTTTGGTGGTTGGTAAGCTAAATTATTGCTTTATACAGCTTATAGAAACTGATATTAATGCGCATCTTAAGTAACCGTCAATCATTCTTCGACCTGGCAACGCCGAGTCCGGCTACCCCGGTTGGATAATCAGAACTTTTGTTTTCTTATCACATATTTAAGGATAGTTTTACTATTCTGACCCCTTTTTAGCTGTACAGAAACGACCTCTAGCGGCAGCTCTAGCCACTTCCCCCAACCGGCACTGCGGATAATTTACAATGCAACGATAGTGAGCTATATATAGCTTGTCCGTTTACCCCAAGTGCACTGTTCTGATCGGAGAAGACCATCATGCCCGGGTTAATCAATACCTCGAATCCTGAAATCTGTTCGCCGCCCCGCGATGTACTCTATGACGATGGAACCCACGCTCGCGCCTTACTCGGTTTCATTGTTCTTTCAATGGATCTGGTCATGGAGGAGAATATTTTCCGCCTGTGTCCGGAAGGAGTGGGCCCCAGTGTCACCCGGCTAGATAGCACCAGCGATTGCAACCTTGCTACGCTAGCGGCACAAATCGATGGGATGGCCCAGGCCGCTTCCATTCTGCAGCCCCAGGCACGTCCGGCTGTCGTCTGCTATGCATGCACCTCGGGGTCTATCGTGATCGGTGAAGACCGGGTGTGCGACGAAATTCGCCGTGGTGCACCCTGGGCTAAACCTTCGACTCTGGTGACCGGCGCCGTCAATGGACTTCGTCGCGTCGGCGCGCACAAGATCGTGGTCGCGACGCCCTATCTTGATGAGATCAATGCGGCAGAGTCTGTCTTCCTACAACAGAAGGGCTTTGATGTACTCGATATTCAAGGATTAAACGTCGCAGATAATGAGGCGATGGGCCGAATCAAGACATCATTTATTCGAGACTTTGCACTCAGCATAGACCAGCCCGATGCGGATGCGATCTTTGTCAGTTGTGGCGGCATTCGTACCATTGATGTGCTGCAGGAGATCGAGGACACGGCCGGCAAGCCTGTAATATCCTCCAACCAGGCGATGATGTGGGATTGCCTGCGTCGAGCTGGTATTGAGGACAAGATTGAAGGCTATGGCCAGCTCTTTCAGTTGGATTGGGGACAATCTCTCTGAATCCCGATGAAGGTCGATACTCACAACCCGTTAAACAAATCCTGCAAATGGCAGTAGCACAAGCGAAAGTCGCAGCGTACCGACGCGAAAGTCAGGCGGAGCGTTTTGATCGCATCTACAGGGAGATTCGCCAGCGCATATGCCTGCTCGAATGCCAGCCAGGGACGCTGCTCAACGAAGGCTTACTTGCTGAGGAATTCGGTGTCAGCCGCACGCCAGTTCGAAATGTTCTTATGCGGCTGAGATATGAAGGATTGGTCGAGACCCGCAACGGGGTCGGCACCATTGTGAGTGAAGTAGACATCAAAACCTTTAAGGATATCTACGAACTGCGCATGCGCCTGGCCGAAATGATGGGTGATCTGGCTGCTATCAATCCGGACATTACAACTATTCAAGCGCTAAAGAACCTGCGCGATCGTGTGGAAACCCTTGTCGAGGCCCCGAGGGATTTAAAAGCCTATGCGCGCCTGTGCAACGAGTTACATGAGTTAATCATTGCTCAAATCGGTAATTCGGCACTTCGGGAGATTACCGATCTGCTGTACTACCGCTCTGCGCGCACCTGGTTAAGTTATCTGGGCAATCTTGAATGGCAGGAGGAAGTACAGATTCTGCATCACGAATGCTCCGAGATCTTGCTTGCAATGGAGCTTGGAGATGTGCGCGGAGTCGGCAATGCCCGGCGCCAGTTCCTTTACATGACGTTGACGAGAATCAGCCGTTACCTCGTCAACGGGTGATTGAAATGGACAGGCTGCATCGCCGACTCAGCAAGAATCCGCCTGCAGTTTTCGCCAGGAAGGCGGCCCGATATGATCAATTTCCCTCAGGGGAACAGGACCGACTACAAGGAAAAGGTCCATGGCCAGCGCGGTGTCGGGCTTTCCCCCACCCGGGTGATGGACAACACCTTGCCCGGGTTCTATCTGAAGCGCTAGGATAGGGCTGGCGCGGTTTCAACAACGATTGTGTGCTTTAACCCTAGTCAGCCGCATCAATCACTATTTGGGAGAGGATAAGATGAAGAAATCAAAGATCGAACAGATCATCCATCAGGATACAGTCCTGAAACAGGCGCTGAATGATCCCCGCATCACGCGCCGTGACTTTCTTGCTTTTGCCGGCGCGATGGGGCTGTCTGCCACGATGGGCAGCGCCTTGTGGTCCGGTCGGGCACTGGCTGCCGGCCCAACACGGGGCGGCCATATGGTCTCGGGCCTGAACGGCGCCAACACGTCGGACTCTCTGGATTCCGGGTTATTCATTGACACGTTCATGATTTGTGTCAGCCGCGCGTTCCGTGACAGCCTGGTCGATGTCGCCCAGGACAACAGCATGGAACCGGCACTGGCTGAAAGTTGGGAAGCAAGCCCTGACGCGAAGGTCTGGCGCTTCAACATCCGCCAGGGAGTTGAGTTCCATAATGGCAAATCGCTCACCACCGATGACGTCGTGGCGTCGATCAATATGCACCGGGGTGAGGATACGACCTCATATGCAAAAGGCGTCTTCTCCGGCATCACCGATGTGCGCGTTGATGGAAATACTGTAATTGTTGAACTGGCTGACGGCAATGCTGACTGCCCTGCCCTGTTCGGGGATTACCACTTCAACATCGTACCTGCCAAAGATGGCGTGGCAGATGTGCTTTCACCGCACGGCACAGGCCCCTACCTTCTGAAGGAATATGATCCTGGTGTCAAGACGACCCTCGACCGTAACCCGAATGCGTGGCACGGCGATGGCGTGGCCCATGCCGACTCCCATGAGGTCATTGCGATCCTGGACGATACGGCTCGCCAAAGTGCGCTCATCAGTGGATCGGTGGATGTCATCAACCGGCCCGCACTCAAAGGTATTGCACGCCTGAAGAAGGTCAAGGGCATCAACATTGTCGACGTGCCCAGCAACCTGGCATTCACGCACCCGATGCGCATGGACGTGGCACCCTTTGACAACATGGATTTCCGGACAGCGCTGAAACTTTCAACGCCGCGCCAGGAGTTCATTGACAAGGTGCTGTTTGGCTATGGCGCGATTGGTAACGACCAGCCGCTCGGACCGCAGTTCACCAGTTATAACCCGGACCTGAAAGTCGACTATGACCTCGATAAGGCCAAACATCATCTGAAAAAAGCGGGCCTGGAAGGCGTCAAGATCGATCTCAGCGCATCAGACACATCCTATGGCGGCGCCATGGATGCGGCGCAGATCTTCCAATCGCACTGGGGCAAAGTCGGTGTGAACGTGAACATCATCAAAGAGCCCCAGGACGGTTACTGGAATAACGTCTGGAATGTGAAGCCTTTCTGCACCTGCTATTGGGGAGCACGACCGGTCGAGGACATGATCCTGTCCATCGCTTATCTCTCCGACTCTCCCTGGAACGATACGGTGATCAAGAACGCAAAGGTTGATGAACTCGTGGTCTCGGCCCGCGGGGAACTCGACAAGAAGAAGCGCATTGCCATGTACCAGGAAGTCCAGCAGATCATCTCCGCCGAAGGCGGAACGATCGTCCCGGCATTTGGTACCGACGTTGCTGCAACGCAGGATACGATCGGCGTTGCCGATCAGATCGGCGGTGGCTGGGAGATGGATGGCGGCCACTACCTGAAGAGGTGGTGGAAGGCGTAAACCACTGATTGCCTGTTGCAGTATAAGCGGCCTTCGGGCCGCTTATTTTTTCCTCGAGTCACTTGCGCTGGTCCACCGTGACAGCCGCACGCTCCGGGTGACTTGCTTGAAACCGCTGTCAGGTCTTAAGGTCTGGTGTAGGGTGAGACCGGGATGCGTCTGATCTCCAAAAATGAATAAGATTCTACTGATGATACTGCAGCGCTTCGGGCTCGGCCTGCTCACGCTGTTTGTTGTCTCCGTCATCATCTTTATTGGGGTTGAGTTTCTTCCGGGTGATATTGCCGAGGCCCTGCTCGGCCAGGGGGCGAGCCCGGAAAATGTCGCTGCGCTGCGAAAGAAACTGGGGCTCGATGTGCCGGCGCATACCCGCTATGTCAACTGGTGGCTTAACGTCATCCAGGGTGATTTTGGTACCTCGCTGGCGAACGGCCGTGATATCGCCGAACTGATCCGGGTACGGCTGGCCAACACCTTGTTTCTTGCCGTGGTCGCGGCATCGGTCTCCGTCCCATTGGCCATCCTTTTCGGGATTCTGGCGGCCCTTTATCGAAACAGCCTTTATGACCGTTCTGTCAACATCATCACCCTGGGTGCCGTATCTGCCCCGGAATTTCTGGTCGCTTACGTCCTGATTCTGTATTTTTCGGTCACACTGGGCTGGTTCCCCAGTCTGTCCAACGTGGATGCGGACACCAGCTTCTTTGAAAGACTGCATCGCGTTACCCTTCCCGCCGTAACGCTGACCGGGGTCATTCTCGCCTACATGATGCGTATGGTTCGCGCCTCCATCATCAATTTGCTGGCGAGCGCGTATATCGAGATGGCGCACCTTAAAGGGATGCCCAAGTTACGGGTGATCATCCGGCATGCCCTGCCCAACGCATGGGCGCCGATCGCCAACATCATCGCCATCAGCCTTGCCTACCTGGTGGTCGGGGTTGTCGTTGTAGAGGTCGTGTTTATCTACCCGGGTCTTGGCCAGTTGATGGTGGATTCGGTATCTACTAGGGATATCCCTGTGGTGCAGGCCTGCAGCATGATCTTCGCCGGCACCTATATCCTGCTGAACCTGACGGCGGATATCGTTTCGATCTGCACCAACCCGCGACTGCTGCACCCCAAATGACCAGCGAACAGGCAACTGGGTTTGATCCGCAGGTGGGCCGGCCGCGGCGATCGCGCCTGCAAAGTGCATTGCGGGAGATCCTCAAGGCACCGATTGCGGCCAAATTCGGGATTCTGGTGATTCTGGTTTATGGCTTTGTGGCGATATTTGCCCCTGTAATCACCCCATACGGCGAGACAGAAATCGTCGGACCCGAATTTGATGTCTGGGGTGAGCAATTTATCCTGGGCACGGATGGGCTCGGCCGTGACATGCTCACGCGGCTCTTGTTCGGCGCGCGCAACACGGTCGGTATTGCCTTCATCACGACCTGTCTCGCCTTTGTGATCGGCGGCCTGACCGGCCTGCTCGCTGCCATCTATGGCGGCTGGCTCGACCAGGTTTCAAGTCGCATCGTGGATGTCCTGATGGCGATCCCCCAGCTTATTTTTGCGCTGATGCTGCTGACGATCTTCGGCACTTCGATTCCGACGCTGATTATCGTGATCGCAACATTGGATGCAACCCGAATCTTCCGCGTGACCCGAGCAGTCAGCCTGAACGTGGTTGTGCTGGATTACTTCGAAGCGGCCCGGCTACGGGGAGAGCGGATTTTCTGGCTGTGCATACGGGAGATCCTGCCCAACATCACGGCGCCCTTGTTGGCTGAATTCGGCCTGCGCTTTTGCTTCGTCTTTCTGATGATCGCCGCGCTCAGTTTCCTTGGACTGGGGATTCAGCCACCCACAGCGGACTGGGGTTCGATGGTGCGCGAAAACGCCGTGCTGATTACCTATGGAGACATCACCCCGATCCTACCGGCGATTGCAATCGCCATCCTGACCCTGGGTGTCAACTTTCTGGTTGACTGGTTCTTGCACAAGTCCAGCGGTCTCAAGGACGGACATTAACGGCACTTCTTTGCGCGCACGCTCATGAACAATCGGCTGCTCGAAATCCGTAATCTTGAAATCGACGGTGAAAGCGACGAGGTCTGGCATGAAATCATCAAAGACCTTGATCTCGACCTCGACCGGGGGGAAGTGCTGGGTCTGATCGGGGAATCAGGTGCGGGCAAATCCACGCTGGGTCTTGCCGCGATGAATTTTGTCCGGCCGGGGTGCCGTATCCGCGGGGGTACGATCCGCTTCGATGGCCAGGAACTCACTGCACAGTCGGAGACAACCCTGCGGAAACTGCGCGGTGTCCGTATCGCCTATGTTGCCCAGAGTGCGGCAGCGTCATTCAACCCGGCCCATCAACTGATCGACCAGTTCTCCGAGATCCCGGTGGTGCACAACGTCAAAAACCGCCAGGATGCCGAAGCCGATGCCAAAGGCCTGTACCGGCGGGTACTGCTTCCCGACCCCGACGCTATCGGTTACCGCTATCCCCACCAGGTGTCAGGCGGACAACTGCAGCGGGCCATGACCGCCATGGCATTGTCCTGCCGGCCCGATCTGATCATTTTCGATGAACCGACCACGGCGCTCGACGTAACGACCCAGATCGAGGTACTCACAACGATCCGCGATATTGTCCGCGAGTTCAATACCGCTGCCATTTATATCTCGCATGATCTCGCCGTGGTTGCCCAGATGGCAGACCGGATCATGGTATTGCGCTACGGAGAGTTGGTCGAAGAGGCGACCACCCGCGAAATGATGTCGGATCCCAAGATGGACTACACCAAGTCCTTATGGGCTGTTCGCTCATTCAAGAAAGAAACAGAAACCGCCGCGACAGAAATCAATCCGGTGGTCAAGGTCGATAACGTGACCGCGGGGTACGCACAGGAGGACATCCTCAAGAATGTCACTTTCGAGATTCATCGCGGACAGACAGTCGCCATCGTCGGTGAATCCGGCAGCGGCAAAAGCACGGCAGCCCGGGTCATCACCGGACTGCTGCCGCCGCGCCTTGGCAACATCCAATTCAACGGACAGGTCTTGCCCAAAAGTTTCAAGGCCCGAAACAAAGACCAGTTGCGTCACGTGCAGATGATCTACCAGATGGCTGATACTGCGCTCAATCCCCGGCAGCGAATCCGCAACATCATCGGCAGGCCACTGAGCTTCTATCTGAATCTCACCGGACAGAAACGAGAAGAACGGATACGGGAACTGTTGTCCCTGATCGAACTGGAGCCGGATCTGTACATCGACCGTTTTCCCGATGAACTCTCAGGCGGTCAGAAGCAGCGGGTCAGCATCGCCCGGGCGCTCGCGGCGGAGCCCGAGTTCATCATCTGTGACGAGGTCACTTCCGCCCTGGATCAACTCGTTGCCGAGGGAATTCTTCGGCTGCTCGACCGGCTGCAACGGGAATTCAATCTCGCTTACATGTTTATCACCCACGACCTCGCAACCGTCAGGGCGATTGCGGATAACGTGGTGGTGATGCTGCAGGGCGAGATTGTCGAACAGGGGCCGAAAACGGATGTGTTCTCACCACCGCATCATGAATACACCGAACTGCTGCTGTCGTCGGTACCCGAGATGGACCCCGACTGGCTTAATGAACTGATCACGCACCGCGAAAAGCACGGCGTGATGGCATCTACCTCGACTTCCTGACGGCGGATTAGCGACTGCATACAACGCGCTCGCCGGTCATGGCCTTACGTGGGGACCGAAGGGTGTTGTGGTCAGCACTTCTGCGCCATTGGCGCCGAGCAGTACCGTATTTGAAATAAAGTAGTTTCCCCTGCCGGTTTCGGTAAACCATGACATCAGATGGAAGGTCATGCCTTCCCGCATCTCGCGGTCAGAATCATGACGCAGGCCCGTTACCCGTGGCCCGCCGGTCCACGCGGGCGGAAAACCGATGCCGACGAGATACCCGCAATGATGGCGGCGGTACTCCGGCATGCCGGCTGCATCGACAACCGATTGCCAGCCGTTGTAGACGTCTTTTGCCCTGGCGCCGACCTTGAGCGCAGTCAGCGTCGCATCAAATGCCTTGCCACATAACTGCGCCATCTCGGCATCTTCATCAGAGATCCTGCCGATATTGACCAGCCTGCCCATCGGTGCGTTGTAACGCGCCACACAGCCTGCCACTTCGAGAAATACCGCCTCGTGATGTTCCCCGTCACCCCAGGTCGTGTGCTCCTCCGCCATCCGGTGAAACGGGCGCAAAAAGGGGCCGAAACCGGGCGGCGTACCCCCTGCCCGGGTCATGGCCGAAAGGCACTCTGCAGCCACATCCGCCTCGCGCGCGCCATCGTGAATGGCGCCGATAGCGGCCTGGGTGCCGGCATCTGAGGCAACTGCGGCCTTTCTCATGTAATCCTGCTCCTGCTCGGATTTGACCAGCCGTATCTCATCCAGCATGCCGGTGATATCTACCCACGACCCGGCATCGATCTCACGCTTCAAGGTGTCACCCATTGCGTACGAGAGCCCTGCAGAGCCCGCTTCCATGCCGATGGTCCTGCCCGAGGCACTTGCCTTGAGGTGCCCGATCACCAACTCGGCCGCGGTCTCGGAATCCGTGTGGCCGATGAATGCTGCATTACGGACCTGATTACCGATAACCACATGCTCCATGGCCCGGGTCACGAGCACAAGATCGCCGTCGGCCGGCACGATAAGCACATGGGGTGCGAAATATCCCCAGTGATCCAGTCCCGTGAGATAGAACACATGCTCCGGGGCGCTCAGCAGTATCAGATCGAGACTGCGGGCCGCCATCTCTCCGCGGGTGGCTGCCAGGCGACGGGCAAGTTCGTCATCCGTAAAGGGGTTTGAATGCAAATTCCGCTCCTTTGAGCAATTGAATCAATAAAGAACCCTGGGTCAGGGCCTTGGTGTCGCTTTCGTGAGCCACCTGCAGCGCGTACAGCTTTTCGTCTCCGGTTTCAGAGTCCCCCGACTTTGTGTGCGGCAGCCACGCCGTTAGCCGCGCCCTACGAAAGGCATATCCCGGGCCATCACGTTCATGAAAAGCACATTGGTATCGAGCGGCAGCTGGGCCATATGCAGCACACTGGTTGCGACATGATGGACATCCATCAGCGGCTCGGCCAGCATGGTGCCGTTGGGCTGGCGCGTTCCCTCCCCCAAGGGCGTTGCCATTTCCGTGAGGGCGTTTCCGATATCGATCTGGCCGCAGGCAATGTTGTGCTGGCGCCCGTCGAGCGCCAGGCTGCGGGTCAGGCCCGACATGGCGTGCTTGCTGACGGTATAGGGCGCACTGTTAACGCGCGGCACGTAGGCCGAGATCGAGCCGTTGTTGATAATCCGTCCGCCCTTGGGATCCTGCTTTTTCATCTGCCCGAATGCACGGCGGGCGCACAGAAACGCGCCATGCACATTGGTCTCAAGCAGCGCCTGCCATTCCGAAACCTCAAGCTCGTCAACATCAACAGCCCGCGCGCCGATGCCCGCATTGTTGAACAGAAGATCAAGTCGGCCGAAGCGCTCGACCGTGGCATCGAACAGACCGTCAACGTCTGCGGCGAGGCGGACATCCGCCTGATGGCACAGAATTCTCCCCGAGTCTGAACCGGATTCTGATGCTGTCTCCTCAAGCCGTTCGCTGCGCCGGCCGGTCAGCGTCACGCAGTAACCGTTTCCAAGCAGGATCTGCGCGACTGCTCTACCAACCCCGGTGCCGGCACCGGTGACCAACGCCACCTGGGGTTGCTCTGCCATGCTGTTGATTTTGCCCTATAGCGAGAAGATGTTTTCCGCGCTGAGGTAGTCCATGACCTGCCCGACCAGCACCTCGGGCGGGTGCTCCCCGGCCTTCAGTGTGATCTCGGGATGGCTCGGCGCCTCGTAGATGGAGTCGATTCCGGTAAAGTTTTTCAACTCGCCCGCACGGGCTTTTTTGTAAAGGCCTTTGGGGTCACGGGCTTCACAGACCGCCAGCGGTGTATCCACAAAAACCTCGACAAAGCGGGTGTCCCCGGCGACTTCCCGGGCCATTGCCCGCTCGTTTTGAAATGGCGAGATAAACGATGCGATGACAATAAGCCCGGCGTCAGCCATCAGCGTTGCCACCTCGGCAACTCGGCGAATATTTTCCACCCGGTCGGCATCGGTAAAGCCAAGGTCCCTGCAGAGACCATGGCGCACGTTGTCTCCATCGAGAAGATAAGTATGCCGTCCCGCGCGGTGGAGCTCCTGCTCGAGGGCATCCGCCACCGTTGATTTTCCCGATCCCGACAGCCCGGTAACCCAGATCACACAGGGCTGGTGGCTGTGAACTCGGGCCCGTGCGGACTGATCGACTTTGGCCTGGTGCCAGGAGATATTGGTCGCCCGGCGAAGGGCGAAATCGATAATGCAGATGCCGAGGATCTCAGCGCCTGACGCATCAAAAAACAAAACCACAGGACGGGGTTCTGTTTCGCTTTCCGGATCACAGGGGATGGCCTCGTCAAGCGCAATCTTGCAGTAGGCAATCTGCCCCTTGCTCAACACCTTCGCAGCAAGGTGTTCACCGCTTTGCTGATCTATTTCAAAGGTAAGGTCGGTGACCTGTACACCGAAATCCCGCCCGGCGCTCACGGCGCGATAACTGCGCTCAGGCAGCATCGGCTCGGCACCGATCCAGATCAGATGGCAGGCAAACTGGTCGGCCGGAGAAATGGTTTCGGAATCGCCCGCCGGGATATGGGACGCCAGTGTCCTCAGTTCATCGGGTGAACGCGCTGCCAGATCCAGCAGCACCTGTACCAGTTCGGTTTGTGTCGTGCCTGATGCACCGCTACTCATAAGTGACTGCCTCTTTCGGTATTGGAGATATCAGGAATCCAGCAATGCGGCTTCCAGCGGGAACGTCGACATCAGTTCGTAGCCGCTTTCCGTAACCAGCACCTGCTGCTCGAGTTTAACGCCATCGCGCTCGCCGGCAGCGCCCATATAACTCTCGACACAGATCACCATATCTTTTTCGATGACCCCGTCATAGGGATTGCCGCCCCGGAATGCGGGCTTGACCTGAGGGTATTCGTCGGACATGCCCACACCATGGATCACGCAGGGATAGGCATTCTGGTGAAACTCCTCTGCAGGCGCGTAGGCGCGTTTTTGAAAGTCGCTTAAGCTGATGCCCGGGCGGATCAAGGCAAGATTATGGCTGATCTCCTCCCGCGCCAGCTGGTAGAGCTTTCGCTGCCTTGCCGTTGCTTGGGCGGGACCGCAGAGAAAGGTCCGGGAGATATCAGCAAAATAACCTCGTGGGCCCACCATGTCCGTATCCAAGCCGACCAGGTCTCCGGATTCAACCTGTCGGGGCGACGCTTCCTGCAGCCAGGGATTGATCCGCGGACCCGATGCCAGCATCCGGCCCTCGTGCCAGTCGCCGTTGTTCGCGAGATTGGTGTAGTTGAGCAGCCCCCACAGCTTAAGTTCACTGACGCCGGACTGTATCGCCTGTTTCAGACGGGCAATCCCATGCTCAGCCACCGCGACCGCCCAGCGGATACAGTTGATCTCATCGGCTGACTTGATCACCCGCCCGCACACCGCCTGCTCCAAAAGCCGTGCCTGAACGTCGCTCAAAAGATCCGGCGCCATGGCCTGCTCAACGAGGCAATAACCATAGACGTCGAGTTGGTGCTTAAGACGATCGATGTCGACTCCCTTCACGACGAAGCCCTCACTGTTCCATCCATTTGGGTCACGCTGGACAGGGATTACCCTTTAGCGATGCAACCGCGTTTTGGTGGCCCCGAGATAATGCATGATCAAGGCAGCGCCCATCATCGAAGTGACACCACTGCTATCCAGGCTCGGAGCAATTTCCATCACATCTAAACCCCTGGACAAAGGATGTTGCCCTATCTGCCAGACCATCTCCAGGGCCTGATAAGCAGAAAGACCGCCCGGGCTTGGCGCGCAGGTCCCAGGCGCGACACTCAGGTCCAGCCCATCGATATCGATACTCAAAAAGATTGCGTCTGTGCCATCTGACGCTCGTTCCAGAGCTTCAGTTATGACATCGTCGATACCACGCCTGTGCACCTGGCGCGCTGGAATCACGGTGACACCCATCTCACGACAGTAGTCCATGTAGTAACGCGAGTTGAGCCAACCGTTGATTCCAACTTCAACCAGATTGCAGGGTCGCAGGGGCTTAGACGGCTCTTCCATCAAGCGCCGGAAGGGAGTACCACTGCTGACCTCGCCGTGATGAGAATGGCGGACATCGAGATGACCGTCGATCATGATGACTCCGACCCGGCCCCCGGTATTGTTCATCAGCGCCTTGATATCGGGATAGGACAGGGAGTGATCCCCGCCAATAATCACCGGCGTGACGCCAAGCGCGTAGATCGAACTTAGAACCTGCTCAACACGCTCGTGGGTGCCCAACACTTCTGTATGCAGTACATCTATGTTGCCGAAGTCCGTTACGCTGAGGCCGGTGGATAGGTCTACATCAAGACTCGGATCGTAGACGTTGGAAAACACAAGCGAAGACCGGACACCCTCCGGTCCGAAGCGACAGCCACGGCGACCCATCACGGCGGTATCGAACGGCACACCGACAATTCCGACATCGACGCTATCAGCAGTCGGCCAGTCAACCATGATATCGCGGAGTCCGACATCGTACTCGTCGGGCACCCAGTTCGCGGGCCTGGGGATGTCGATTAACAACTTGGCTACATCAGCGGGTAGATCCATATATTGTTTCCTCCTGGACAGGTATCGCCACCGCTTCTGCGGTGCAAAGACCCCTGAAAGGGCTGCCTCATCCTCACAATCAGATCATTCTTATATCGAGAGAAAGCCGACGGTCCTTGGACCCAGCATGATATTGCAACCCGACATTGTGGGTCTAGTTAGTCAGGGAGCACTTGTCGAAGGATAAGGAGGATCCCCCTCCTCAAGGCAGGTTTTGGCAGGAGCATCGCCGTAACTCCGTTCACCCTAATACCACGTGTCCGCCATCGAGGCCTTTTTTCGCTTAACAAAATCGAGCAGGGCCTCGTTGATGCCTTCATCCAATGGCGGCATCTCATATTCCACAAGGACTTGCTTCGCGCTTTCGCTCGCCCGCTTTTGCATATCTACAGCCCCCTGCTCACTCCATTGCTCAAAGGGTGCGGCATCTCAAAGGGAGGAATGCGCCGGGTCAGAAAGCCAGGGGCTGACCCCTGCTGAGGCTCACCCGGATCAGGCGTTTGGTCCGGCGACGCGTTCGGTTCAATGCTGACGTCATCAGGCGTGCGTTCTGGAGGTAGCCGGCGGGAAAGGTTCGGTCACGATGTTGCCCACGTGGCGCTTGTCGATAAAGGCCTGCTGCGCCGCATGCAACTCCTCCAGCGGGTAGGTGGCCGCCAGCAACGGCCGGATTTCGCCGCGTTCGATATATCCCACCAGATCCTCGAACACGCCCGGCGGCGGTACCGTCGCGCCGGTAAAGGTCAGATCCCGAAGATAGAAAGTCCGCAGATCAAACTCGACCATCGGCCCGGCGATGGCGCCGGCGCAGGTATAACGGCCGCCGCGTACCAGTGCGCTGATCAGCTGCGGCCAAAGTGCACCGCCGACAACATCGGCAACCACATCAACCGAGTCTTTGCCCATCGCCTCAAGCAGCGCCGAACCAAGATCGGCGCAGCCACGGTCGATCACTGCCGAAGGCCCGATGGCTTTAACATCATCAACCTTGTCGGCACTGCACAAGGCAACACATTCGGCACCGCGGCGGTTGGCCAGCTGAATCAGCGCAGAGCCCACACCCCCGGAGGCGCCGGTAACCAGTACGGTATCTCCGGCGGTGACCGCAGCCCGGTTCAGCATGTTCTCGGCGGTCACATAGGAACAGGCAAAGGTCGCAAGTTCGGCATCCGACATCGCCGTATGAATAGGATGAACCTGTCGATGGGAAACCTTGGTGTACTGGGCATAGCCGCCATCGCATTCGCTGCCGAAGTAACCCGCTTTTGACCGGTTCAATGGATCATCCCAGTCACGAAGCCAGCCGTCGATCATCACCCGTTGACCGATCAGTGACTGCTCAGCGCTTTCGCCAACACTGACCACCGTCCCTACGGCATCCGCTCCCTGAATGCGCGGGAACGAAACCGAGGCGCCGCCCCAGGTGCCGTCGTCGCCTTCGGCTCCGGCGAGGGCATCACCGGTGGTCGCGTCACTGTTGCCCTTGGAGTACCAGGCACTTCGGGTATTGACGTCGGTGTTGTTAAGGCCACAGGCAGCGACCCGGATCAGCACGTCATCCGGCCCTGGCACGGGCACCGGCCAGTCGCGGTGAAACTCCATTTTGTCGAGTCCGCCGTGGCCGGTCAGAACCACGGCATGCATCGTATCCGGGATGTTGTCTGTCATCGTTATCGCTGCTCCTGGCCTTAACTGATCAAAAATGTTTTATGTATGCGCCCGACGGTTCACCAGACTATTCGCCGAACACCGCCACCGGGTTTCCCAACAGACTCTCATCCGGCGCGAAGCCCAGGCCTGGCTGGTCCGGAACAAAGAGATTGCCATTTTCGCTGCGCGGGCCCCTGCCCGGGGGCAATATCAACCGCCAGCATGTCCTGACAGGCCCAACAGCCGAGCCGAAACTCTTCGGGCGTGCTCTGTGCCAACGCAGCCGCCTCGGCATCCGCCATGGCCGAACCTCCCGTCGCCATGACATAGACCTGAATACCGTGTGCGAGGGCGACGTCGCGGATACGTCTTGCCTTGGTCAGCCCCCCGACCCGGTTGATCTTGATGTTGGCGACTTCGGCGATACCTTCCTTTGCAATCCTCACCATATCATTGATGCTCACCAGAGTCTCATCAACTGAAATCGGTGAGTGCGTCACACTGCGCAGCGGCGGGTCCAGGCACGGTTGACGTCATACAGGATTCGCTCGTCTGCCAGCCGGTGTTCCTCGATGTAGCGGATGCGCTGGATATCAAGATCGGTATTGCTGCCGCCGACCTTGACGGAATGTCCGCGGTAGCCGCGCTCACGGTATTTTTTGATGAGCGCGACCATGGATTCCGGGGAGCCGCTGGAAACCGAGGACATCACACGCGTTGGTGTTCCAAAGCATCCGCCCAGAAGATTCGGCAAGGGCTGCCCGGTGACCTGTCCGGCAATATCAAGACAAGCCATGTCAATCGGAGACTTGACGTAGGGATGGCCGGGCAAAGTCTTGTCCATCAGGTATTCGATGCGGCCGGACTGCCTCGGATCAGCCCCGATCAGAACCGGCGCCAGGGTTTCGATGCCGGCCCGTATTCCCGGCCCGTGTGCCGGCACGTAGGTGTGTCCCCAGGGCGTGCCTTCGCCCCAGCCGCTGATGCCGTCGTCGGTATCGATCCTGACGAAAGTCGCATCGAGCACTTCGAACTTGAGCCGGCGACCGCGGCGTTGACCACAGCACGAGAATCTTGTGCATTTGCTATTCCGCCTTTAACGAGGGAAGCAACCGGCCCTGGGGCGTCACCGGAGCTAACCCCAGCGTCTTGAAAATGCGCCAGTACAGCGCGGTATCATGTCCGATCACAGGCTTGTCCAACCGCGCCTCAAGATCACGAGTCAGGTGCAGCGGGCGTTGTGGCAGCCCATCGGCGCGACGGAAATTGCACATGCCATTGATCAGATACCCTGCTTCTTTTAATCTCCGAATAGCCATTCCACGTAACACACGAACTTCTTATGCCTGATACTGATCTTGCGATCGGCTTTGCCGTTGACGGTTGGCACCCGCCACCATTGCCTACCAAAGAACCCATGGAGGGAGCCTACTGCCGGCTCACGCTGCTCAACCCCAAAGCGCATGCAGCGGACCTGTTTGATGCGTTCGCAGAGGACACCGACAACGTCGACTGGGTCTACCTGCCCTATGGCCCTTTTGATTCCCTGCCGGCGCTGAAGGCCTGGCTGGCGGAGATCGCCGGGCAAAGCGATCCGCTCTTCTACACCGTGATGGACCGGCAAGGCAAAGCGGTGGGGGTGGCGAGTTATTTACGCATCACACCCGCCAGCGGCTCCATCGAGGTCGGACACATTCATTTTTCACCCCGATTGCAGGCAACGCCCGCCGCTACCGAGGCCATGTACCTGATGATGAAACATGCTTTCACGCTCGGCTACCGTCGCTATGAATGGAAGTGCGACGCGCTGAACCAGCGGTCACGCCGTGCAGCGTTAAGGCTGGGTCTGTCTTTTGAGGGCGTCTTCCGCCAGGCAACGGTATATAAAGGGCGCAACCGGGATACCGCGTGGTATGCGGCAGTTGACCTGGAATGGCCGCGACTAAGAGCCGCGTTCGAGGCCTGGCTTGATCCCGCCAACTTCGATGATTCTGGCCAGCAACAACAGTCGCTTTCTGAACTGACCGCATCGATCCTGGCGGCTTCGGGATAAACCTTCGCCTTCGGGAGTAACCCCGAGCTAAGTCGGTGATACCGGGTGTCTGCCGAAAGCAGGTCGGGGACGCTAGCCCCAATGCGCGAGCGCGGCGCGGGCGACCGGTTCGCCCCACTCCTGCAGGAAGTGTCCGCCTTCATTGACTTCAAGCGGCTCCGGGCAACCGCGGATGGTTTGTTGCAATGCCCTCATGGCGCGCGGTGGAATCACCGGGTCTGTCATACCGATCGCCATAAAGGTTTCACCGCACCATTTTTCTGACAGCCAGTCACGGGCATCGCGCGAAAGCGCAGCGCCGGGCGCGTCCGGATGCTCGGGCACCAGTTCCGGAAAGGCCCGAGCCCCTGCTTTATAGGTCACATCCGGAAACGGCGCATCGTAAGCAGCTTTTTCGGCATCATTAAGATGCGGGCAGGCCCGGCCCAAAAGCTTGCCCGGCGCCATATCGGGGTTGTTCCGGCACCACTCGCGCCAGGCCAGAAAACCCTCCCCGAGCGGCTTGTCGCCGGTGCCGAGCAGGGTATTCATCAACAGGAGGCGTGAGAAGCGCTGTGGCGCCTCCATCGGCAGCGTCAGGCCCAGCACACCACCCCAGTCCTGCGCCACCAGGGTAAGCCCCGTGAGTTCCAGTCGATCCCCAAAGGCCAGCAGCATGTTGCGGTGAAAATCAAAAGTGTAGACACTCTGCTCGGTCGGTTTGTCGGAACGGCCGAAACCAAAAAGGTCCGGCACAATGATCCGCGCACCGGACTCCACAAATACCGGGATCATCCGACGGAACAAAAATGCCCAGGTAGGCTCACCGTGCACACAGAAAAAGGTTTCGCCGGCATCGGCGGGACCGAGATCGAGATAATGACAGCGCAGGCCCTCGTACCCTGCAAGGTCATCAAGGTAGCGCGGTGGATACGCAAAATCGGGCAGCGCTGCAAAGCGCTCCTCAGGCGTTCTCAAGATTTCTTGCAACAGACTTCTCCCTGTGAGGTTACCTTTTTGCCGCGATGCATC
>DCXP01000067.1:1046-6571 GCA_002327725.1 Proteobacteria bacterium UBA2133 | reverse complement strand
CGCCCATCTCAAGCAGCACTACAAAGGTCAGCGCCGCGAACAGCACCATTGCGCCCTGGGCAAAATTGAATACACCGGAAGCCTTGAAGATCAGAACGAAGCCAAGTGCAACCAGCGAGTACATGATTCCGGACAACAGCCCCCCGATCAGCACTTCCACAAAAAAGATCGGATTCCACATCGTTTCTGTCCCTCCAGGTTTCAGTGCTCGCCCAGGTAGGCTCGGATCACCACCGGGTCGTTGCGAATCTCATCGGGAGCGCCTTCTGCGATTTTCTCACCGTGGTCCAGAACCACCACCTGGGTTGAGATATCCATGACCACGCTCATGTCATGTTCGATCAAGATCAGGGTAGTGCCCCACTGCTCGTTCGCATCGAGAACAAACCGGGCCATGTCCTCTTTCTCCTCCAGGTTCATACCCGCCATCGGTTCATCCAGCAGCAGTACCCGAGGCTCCATTACCAGCGCTCGGCCCAACTCGACCCGCTTCTGCAGCCCATAAGGCAACCGACCCACAGGGGTCTTGCGGATCTCCTGGATCTCAAGGAAATCGATCACCTGTTCCACCTGCTCGCGGTGTTTTTCTTCTTCGGCTCTCGCCCGCCCGACATAGATGGCGTCATAAAAAACATTACTTTTCATCTTCAGAAAACGCCCCGTCATAATGTTGTCGAGGGTGGACATACGCTTAAACAAAGCGATGTTCTGGAAGGTGCGTGCAAAACCCAAGCGGGCCACCTGTCCGGAGTTGCAACGGGTCCGATCTTTGCCATCAAAAAGAATTTGCCCCCGGCTCGGTTTGTAGAAACCGCTGATGACGTTGAGCATCGACGTCTTGCCAGCCCCGTTGGGACCGATGATCGAGAAGATTTCACCCTCTTCAACCTGGAAACCGACCCCGTCAAGCGCTCTGACGCCGCCAAAATGCAAATGGATGTCGCTCACTTCCAGCAGGTATTGCCGCTGCTTGCTGGCGGTTCTATGCCGTTTGTGTAGTTCGCTGATGGCAAACAGGGCATCGTCCCGACTCTCGTAGAGGTTGGCGCGAAACTCAGCCTGTTCCCTGGCCTGACTCCGGATCTCTTCGCGCACATGCGCCGAGACGCCAAACCGGACGCTGCCCAAACTGTAATTGATATTGGTCTGCTTGCCGCGCTCCGCAAACCGTGCCCAGGCCGTATCATTCACATCCGAGTCGGTATAGTTAACGAGGAAATACCACCGACTCCCGCTCTCCTTCAACAGGCCATCCGCTTCATCGTAGAAGCGGTCGACCTCTCTTTCGTCCCCGAACGTGAGCCCCGAGAAATCGACCTCCATCACTTCCAGCGCCCGGTGGAAAGTGATGCGATCCCGGTATTGCAAGTCACTCATGATTCGTTGCCGCTACCTGTGAGTTGCCCTAGCTGGCCTTCGCCAATGGCTCGAACCGGTCTACTCCACGAATCTCCAGGGTCGCTGATATTGATCCCTTGCGGCCGTCCTCGAAAGTCACGTCCGTCTCTATATAACAGTGATCCTTGTCGGTGTAGAACGCGTCGATCAGCATGCCGTACTTGTCGGCGATAATGCGCCGGCGTACTTTGCGGGTGCGGGTGAGTTCGCCATCATCCGGATCGAGTTCCTTATGCAGCACCAGAAAACGCTGGATCTGCGACGAGGCCAGATGTGAATCGTCAGCCAGGCTGCGGTTGACCTGGTCAATACACTGCTGCACCAGGTCATAGACCTGTGGGTGTCCAGCCAGTTCCTGGTAACTCGCGTAAGCCACGTTGTTACGCTCGGCCCAGTTGCCGACCGCATCCAGATCGATGTTGACAAACGCGGACACAAAATCGCGTCCGTCACCGAAAGTTACCGCTTCTTTGATCTCGGGGAAAAATTTCAGTTTGTTCTCAAGAAACTTGGGCGCAAACATGGCCTCGTCGGTCAGCTTGCCGACATCCTTGGCCCGGTCGATGATGCGCAGGTGACCCTCATCGTCGAAATAACCGGCGTCACCGGTATGCACCCAGTCATCAGACGTCTTGGTCTCGCGGGTCGCCTCGGCGTTCTTGTAGTACTCGAGAAAAACGCCGGGACTGCGGTACAGCACTTCGCTGTTGTCATTGATCTTCACTTCCACACCCGGCGCCGGAGTGCCGACCGTGTCCGATCGGACCTCGTTATCGGGCTGCATGGTGACGAACACCGCGGCCTCGGTCTGGCCGTACAGTTGCTTCAGGTTAATCCCGAGCGAGCGGTAAAACTCAAAAATTTCGGGGCCGATAGCCTCGCCTGCCGTGTAGGCGATGCGGATCCGACTCATGCCCAGGGTGTTTTTCAACGGACCGTATACCAGGAACCAGCCAATGCTGTACAGCAGTCGGTCGAGTACGGGTACTGGGCTAGAATTCAGTATCCTGGGCCCAGCCCGGCGCGCGACACCCATGAAGTAATGGAACATTGTGCGCTTGATCCAGCCAGCATCCTCCATTCGGATCAATACTGTGGTCAGCAGGTTCTCGAACACGCGGGGCGGCGCAAAGTAGTAGGTTGGTCCGACTTCCCGCAGATCCTGCAACACTGTGGCCGGACTTTCGGGGCAATGGACGCAGAAACCGGCGACGTAGGCCTGGCCGTAGGAGAAAATGTGATCACCAACCCAGGCCATCGGCAGATACGCCAGGATATTGTCGTCCTGGCGCAAACTGTCCCTTTCGATGCTATTGCGGGCCGTGATCAAGACATTGTCCTGACTTAACACCACGCCCTTAGGTTTACCGGTAGTGCCCGATGTGTAAAGAATGACGGCAACGTCACTGCCACGACCCCGGGTAACCTCCTGCTCGAAGAATTCTGCATGGGCTTTTTCGAACTCTCGGCCACGCTGCTGGACATCGGCAAAATCGTATAAGTGGTTGTGGTCGTAGTTGTCCAGCCCGCGCGGATCGTCAAAGACGATCTCCTGCAACTCGGGGCAACGACCCTCGACCTCCCGCACCTTGTCGACCTGTTCCTGGTTTTCCACCACTGCAAAGCGGGCACCGGCATGCTCAAGAACGTACTGCATTTCATCAGCGGCCGCATCCTGGTAGGCAGGCACCGGCACACCGCCCAATGCCTGTGCAGCTGCCATGGTCCAGTAAAGGCGGGGCCGGTTGTCACCGATGATGACAATCCTGTCGCCGCGTTCGAATCCGAGCGTATGCAGGCCACAGGCAAAGGCGCGAATCTCGCCCAGCATCTGACTCCAGGTCCAGGTCTGCCAGATACCCAGATCCTTCTCGCGCATCGCCGGCTTATCGGCGTAACGACGCGCCCGGTCAATCAGCAACTTAGGGAAAGTATCCGTGTCTGATTCTTTCGAATCCGTCATATCCTTCCTTCGTTTTGTTTTCGGTCCGGCTCTAGTTTGCGGGCCTTTTGGCCCGGGCACGGCGGACTCGTCTCCCAGGATTGGCTGACAACGCCGACTTGGCTGAATCCCGGTAGCGATACTAGTTTAGGCCAAAAAAGCACATGGATGCTGTTCTGGCACACCCGTTTTGTAACCCAACGGTAAAATCTTCACGATCGGCGCCCTCGCACCCCCCGCGCTTAGGTAACCTTCTCCCTGCGCCGACCCACCGCGGCCAACCAAACTCATGGAATCAGATCAAGACAGCCTGCTGGCAAGGGCCATGCTCACCCTGGATGCCCTGGATCACCTTGACCAGGGCGTGTCGGTTTTCGACCAGTCACTGCGACTGGTCAGCTGGAACCGGTACTTTACCCAGATGCTCGAATTCCCGGCTGAATTCGCACAGATCGGCACACCGCTCGAAGCCCTGTTTTTGTTCAACGCCCAGCGTGGTGACTACGGCCCCGGCAACCCTGCCGAGCAGGTACGCGAACGCATGGCATTGGCCCGCCAGTTTGTACCACACCATTTCGAACGCACCCGGCCGAACGGCCAGGTGCTGGAAATTCACGGCATCCCGCTGAAAAGCGGTGGATTCGTGACCATCTATACGGATATCACCGAGCGCAAGAAAGCCGAACAGGCGCTGCAGGAAAGCCATGATCTGCTGGAACAGAGAGTCACCGAGCGCACCGCCGATCTGCGCGACCTCAACCAGGCCTTAAAGCAGGAAATTGCCCAGCATAAGAGCGCCCAGGCTGCGCTGCTCGAGTCACAGAAACTGAACGCCCTGGGCCAGTTGACCAGCGGTATCGCCCATGATTTCAACAACCTTTTGACCATTATCCAGGGCAACCTGGATCTGATCGGTGATGATCCGCAGCCCGATGTGGCGACCCGTGAATCGCTGCACGCCGCCGCCGGCGCCTCACGTCGGGGCGCTGAATTGACCCGCCAGCTGCTGGCATTCTCCAGCCACCAGACTCTTACCCCAACCGCCGTGCGCCCAGCCCGACTATTCGCTGATATCGGGGCCATGCTCAAGCGCACCCTCGGTGACGCCATCGAGGTTGAAATAGACCCGGGCACACACACCTGGGCCACACAAGTCGATCCGATCAGACTGGAGAACGCGATCCTCAACCTGGCGCTGAACGCACGTGATGCCATGCCCCAGGGCGGGCACCTTGTCATCAGCACAGCCAATATCTCGCTGGACCAGCAGCAAACGCGGCTCGGACTCGATCCCGGCGACTTTGTGATGTACGTAATCGAGGATGACGGCGAAGGCATGCCCTCTGATATCGTCGAGCGTGCCTTTGAGCCCTTCTTTACAACCAAAGGTGTGGGTACCGGCACGGGCCTCGGGTTGAGCACGGTGTATGGGTTTGCCCGCCAGTCAGGGGGGCAGGTATGCCTGGCCAGTAAACCCGGTATCGGCACCCGGGTGGAACTCTACCTGCCCCGTGCCACCGCGGAAGAAGACAAGGCATCCCACATTGCACCGGTAGACGTGCCTGGCGGCAATGGAGAACGAATTCTGGTGGTGGAAAACGATCCGGATGTCCGTCACTTTATCTGTCGGGTACTCGAGGATCTCGGCTACAACACACTGGACGCCTCTGACGGGCAGCAGGCACAGCAGCTTGCCGAGATTCACCCGGATCTTGATTTACTGCTGACAGACCTGCTGATGCCCGGGGGTATCGATGGCGAGAGCCTGTGTCATCGACTGAAAATAACGCACCCTCATATCGAGGCCTTATGCATCTCCGGCCAGACAAACCGCATGAGCGATAGTGAGGCCACCAGCCCTCCTGCCGCGACGCTGGCGAAACCGTTTTCTGCACAGGAGCTTGCCAAAGCTGTGCGCCTGGCGCTGAACCCAGCCGCTATAACAGGTCACTGAGCGGGTCAGCCCAAGGCAGATTATCGTGACCCCCTCCCTCAAAGCCAGGAAACAGATTCTGATCGTTGATGACGAGCAGGAAATCCGCAGCCTGGTGCAGCGCTATTTGGGTCGGGAAGGTTTTGATGTAGTAGGTGCCGGCGATGGGGATACGATGCGCGAATGTCTCAAGTCTAGCCAGCCCGACCTGGTGATCATGGATATCCGTCTGCCCGGCGCCGACGGGGTGTC
>DCXP01000067.1:0-661 GCA_002327725.1 Proteobacteria bacterium UBA2133 | reverse complement strand
GGAGTCGCGGATCGGGTGACTGGCCTTGAAAGCGGCGCAGACGACTACCTGCCCAAGCCTTTTGACCTGCGTGAGTTGTTGGCCCGGGTGAAGGCGCTGTTGCGCCGGGCTGAAGAAGGACGGACCACTGGCACCAGCAGCCGCGGGGTGCTGTGCTTTTCCGGCTGGAAGCTAGATATCGGCCGACGCGAGCTTCACAGCGCTGGAAATGATGAGGTAGCACTGTCAGCCGCGGAATTTGACCTTCTTAAAGTACTGGTGGAAAACGCCAACAAGGTACTGAGCCGTGATTTTCTGCTGCAGGCCACGCGTGGGCGGCCAACCATGCCTTTCGACCGCACCATCGACGTACGCATCGGTCACCTGCGACGTCGCCTGTCAGCAGACAGCACTGATGGCAGGCAACTGATCAAAACAATCCGCGCTGCCGGTTATATGTTTGTCGACGAGGTAGTCCGGCTCGATCCGGACGCCTGAGGCGCGGCCAAGGCGCCATCGCTGGCGGCAGGGTCCTACCCGCCGCTCGGCTCAGAACGGAATGTCGTCGTCAAAGTCGCCGTCCTGCGCTTTAGTAGGTGAGCCGCTGCCAGCACCAAAATCATCGGCCGGCGCACCTTGTGTGTCACCAACACCCCCGCCACCACGGCCACCGAGCATCTGC
>DCXP01000082.1:6478-7471 GCA_002327725.1 Proteobacteria bacterium UBA2133 | reverse complement strand
GGACAGTGGAGCGTTGGTCCACCCCGGTGGGCAGCGAGCGCATGTCGGCTTCTCGATCAGAGACCTTCAGTCCCAGCAGCAGGCCACCAGTGCCGGGTTTGGCGCCTTGCCCCACTACCAACTCTATGGCGTTGGCTTTGCGCAGGTGTTCCAGGTCCAGCATGTAGCGTGATGGTGTCATCTGGTAGACCAGAGTCCGCGAGGCTCGCCGCTCGTCTTCGAGCATCCCTCCCTCACCGGTACAAGTCATGGAGCCGACCTTCGAGGCGCCATAACCCAGCGCCGCCTTGGCCGGCGCCGATAATGCACCGAAAGACATCGATGCAATATATATGGGAATGTCGAGTTCCAGTGGCTGTTCAACCAACCCAGGCCGATCACCCAGCACGGTCCGGGTATCGCAGCTCTCGCGATAGCCCTCCAGGGGCAGGCGGGTCATGGTCGCGGGCACGAAAACCAGATCATCCAGGGTCGGAAAACTTTTGTTAAAGGTATTGAAACCCCGAATCTGGTAGCGCCCCAGTTGCGACAAGGCATGGATTTCTGAGATTGATTCCGGGGTCCAGCGAATGGAGCCGCCGCGATCGTAGGATGACGGTATTCCTGCCGGCCGGCCATCTATGGCGCCGTCAGCAAAGCCGATCAAGTCTTCTGTGGCCGACTCGAAGGGGTATTCCCAAGGTGTTTTCAGATCATCAGCCATGCGCGTGCGTCCCGGCTTTCAAAGTGCCATAGTCGTTGCGCCGAGACGATTTTCTTCCAGTCCCGGTCGGGGCCATCAAGCCCACGCTGAGCCAGCAATTTCTCTACCGAAGCGACTTCCGTTGGAGCTGGCTCGATTATCTTGCTGTCAACACCGAGCGAGCCGATGGGGCCGGCCACCCACACTTCACCCCCCCACAAAGAATCCGCCGCGGCATCGTTGGCGCCGCCCAGCGCAATGATGCGCCCGGCATGGGCCATGAAACCTGACAGGTAGCCGATAGTACCCTC
>DCXP01000082.1:0-6061 GCA_002327725.1 Proteobacteria bacterium UBA2133 | reverse complement strand
ACACTCATCCCCGCGTAGCCATCAACGGTGATGTCGCCGCTGGCCATGGCCTCACCCACGCCCCAGCCGCAGTCGCGGGTTACGTGAATGCGCGCGCCGTCGTTAAGTCCACCACAGTAATAGCCCACACTGCCTTCGAACAGAATGTCGGCGCTGGCGGGCAGGCCCACGCCCAGGTTGTGACGCGACATCGTGTTGGTTACAACGATCGGCTTGCCTGCTTGCACCTGGCTGCGAATGTCCCGGTTGATTTCCTTCACCGGCCGGTCACCGGCCGCAATTTCAACGCGGTTGGTCAAGTCTTTTGAAGCCACAGTTATTCTCCCGCCGCCGGCAGTACGTCCCAGGTGGTGGAATATCCCGGTCCATCCAAGTTGGTGATACGTACTTCATCGGTGTAGAGCTTGCGTACAGCCTGTTCTTCGGTCGCAGTCACCATCTCCCGCCCGTTGCTGAAGACTGAAAGTGGCTTGATGGCCCACCTATCTTTAGCCATACCGATCTGAGCAGTTGTGGAAATAATGTAAGTGAAGACACCGTCCAGCTCACGCACCGAGGACTCGAGCGCTTCTTCCAGGGTCAGGCCGCGGGATAACTGATCGGATAGCCATACAGCGATAAGTTCCGAGTCGTTCTCAGTCAGGAAGGTATAGCCTTGCCGCTGCAGCCGCGCCTTGAGTCCGAAGTAGTTGGTGAGTTGGCCATTGTGAACAATGGCTATATCCGGGAAAGGGCGCGCCCAGAACGGGTGACTGGCGGTTGGAGAAACCCGGGATTCGGTGGCCATACGGGCATTGGCAATGCCATGAGTGCCTACAAACTTAACGATGTTATGTTTTGTCGCAACTTCTTCGGAAATGCCCAGGTCCTTTACGATTTCAAGTGAGCGCCCGACCGACTGAATCTCCATTCGCGCCAGCGCATCGGCGGCAGCCAGCCACGGCTGGATATCCAGGTCACTGATCACCAATCTCACCGAGACATGCGGTTGAGCGGTATGGTCCCAGGTTGGGTCCTCAATGAAATCGCTGTCATGTGCTTGCAGCGTTTGTCGCAGTGCGTCAAGGTCGTGGTCAAGCAGGCTTCTGTCAGACGACACAGCGCGGACGACGTAGCCGTTCTGTCGCGATTCACCATACAGGGCAAAGCCGGTCGAATCGCTGCCCCGATGGGCCTGGGCCTGCATCAGGGTGACTAGATCTGCCCCAATCAGACCTGGCTGTTTAATAATCCGCCCGGCAATACCACACATCTAGACCTAATCCTCTACTTTCAGGTACCGCTTTGTTCTGGTCACGGATGATTGTTTATGTGTCAATCACGCCGCCAGTGCGGCCACAGTATAGCCGGTATTTTGTGCGGCAGTCTATAATCCATTCGGTTTCGAATGAATAAGTCGTTTGGATGCCAATGAATACTTGCAGGTTGTAGATTCTCTGTGGTAGGGTCGCAGAGGCTATAAATCTAGTCTTTTCCACTATGTTGGCACTGCGATCCACAAGCTCTATAAACAACTTTTAAGTCGAGTTTTGTAAGCTGCTCGGCCTGGCATTTATGCGAACATTGATCATTGGCGCCAATGGCAATATCGGGCAGTTAGTCTGCCGGCAGGGGAGCGCTCTGGGAATGGATCTCCTCGGCATGGTGCGCAACACGGAGCAAGTGTCGAGCCTGGAAAAACTGGGCACCAGGGCCGTGGTTGCGGATCTGGAGGGTGAGTTCGCTCAGGCATTCGATGGCGTGAGTAAAGTTGTGTTTACCGCCGGATCCGGCGGGCATACCGGTGCCGACAAGACCCTGCTGGTTGATTTGTACGGCGCAGTTCTAGCCATAGAGGAAAGTAAGCGCCATGGAATTGAACACTTTGTCATGGTTAGTGCTCTGGATGCGGATCACCCGCTTGCGCATTTCCCAAAGATTGCACCGTATATGCTGGCAAAAAAAGCAGCTGATGATTATCTGCGCGTAAGCGAGGTGCCATTCACCATATTGCGGCCCGGCCTGCTGACTAATAACCCGGGCAGCGGCAAGGTGAGTACAACCTTTGCCAGCAGCAGTGCCAAAAAAATCTCGCGAGAGAATGTGGCCGCCTGTATTTTAGCGGCGCTTGCCAGCACACCGGCAACGCCGGGTAGAGCCCTTGATCTGGTGGATGGTGATCAATCGATTAAGGAGTTGTTTAGGTGATTGTTGGAGGGCTGTTTGGCAAGTGGCGTGTAGACATATGAAGTTTAATTTGTATTTTCTTGCTCTAGAATAAAGAAAGAGTAATCGGGATGTTCAAACAAAGTAGTACAAACTTAAAGAAGGAGGCAAAAGATGGGCACAAATAGAATGACCTTTTTTTCAATAATGGCAACTGCAGCGGTCTTTATGGCAGGCGTGCTTTGCAGTCCTGTAACCATGGCAGCGAAGGACCCGGTGGTAGTGGGCTATATCGGATCCTTTGACTCGGATACCGGCAAGAGCACGATACGCGGGGCCGAGATCGCTATCGAAGAACTCAACGCGGCCGGCGGCGTGTTGGGAGGTCGCCAGATCAAACTGGTCAAGGCCGATACCCGCGAAGATGTTACCGAGGGTATCAAGGCTTACGAGTACCTGGCTGAGACCGAAAAGGTTGACTTCATCATCTCCGGCAGTATCGATGACGTGTCACTGAGTTGGCTGCCGCGCATGGCGGAATACAAGATACCAACCCTGGATACCTGGACTTCCTATGTTGGCATCATCGATATGGTGGTCAACGAGTACGACAAGTACAAAATGTACTTTATGAATGTGGCTTGCGACTATGCGTTAGCCACGCTGTACGTCGACTTCGGCAAGGATATTCTGGCTGACAAGATGGGCTGGAAAACGACCGTGGTGCTGCAGGAGGATACTGCATTTGGCGGCGGCGTTTTCGAACTGGTCGACCAGATGCTGGCTCCAGAAGCTGGTATCGAGATTATTGATCACATCGTTTATGACACCAATACGGTGGATTTTTCACCCATATTCAGCAAAGCTGCAGAATCCAAGCCCGATTTCATCTACCTGATTTCTTCGGTGAGGAGCCAGGTACCTTCGTCACAGTACGTCAAGTTGCAGGTGCCGGTGCCGATGACGGGAATCAACGTGGCAGCCTTCGGCAAAGACTTCTGGAACGATACCGGCCAGATGGGCGGCGGTACCTCGACCTTGAGCCCGATTCCGTCAGTGGGATTCGCCATGGACGATCGAACCAAGGCGTTTGTAGAAAAATATGAAGCCAAATACGGCAACAGTCGGCCGATCTTCCCCCACTTTAATGGCTTTAATGCCTATTATGGAATGTATAACGCCTTCAACGCCGCTGAACGTGCCGGGGGTTTTGCACCGCTGGATGCGTGGGTCACGGAGATGGAAAACGAGGACCTGAAGATCTACAAGGACGGCAAATTGTGGTTGCGTTACGGCTTCTGGAAGCCCGGTGAGATCGAGCCTCGAACCAATCGGGAATATACCCACAACATTAAATTTGATATCACCCAGCCGCTGGACGACGGAGCACCATCCATGGTGGTGATCCAGTGGTATGAGGACGGATCGACGGCGGTTGTGTATCCCGAGAAGTACGCTACCGGGGAGTTCGGCGTGCCTTCGTGGATCAAGTAACGGCTGATCTGAGTTAGGCGGTTAACCACCCGGGCGTTTTCGGTGACGAAAGCGCCCGGGCTGGGTTTTAACGCCAGTCAAAACGACTGAGACGATGGCTCAGGTTATCATCCAGGGATTCCTGCTCAGTGGCCTCTATGCGCTGATCGCGGTGGGTTTCACCATGATTTTCAGCGTGGGCCGGGTGCTCAATCTGGCTTACGGTGTGTATATCATGCTGGGCGGATACGTCTACTACGTGGCAGTGCAGATACTGTCATTACCGAAGTTTCCCAGTTTCCTGCTGGCTGGCCTGGCTGGCATAGTTTTCGGCGTGCTGACTTACCTGGTGCTGGTGAAGAGATTTGAAAAAGACCCTATCGCAGTGGAGATCTCCACCCTGATCCTGGCGGTGGTGATGCAGGCAGTGATTGTCCTGATCTTCTCTACCGCCCCCAGGAGCATGTGGCCGCTTATTCCCGGTCGGTTCGAGGTGTTTGGTGTATCGATATTGAAGAACATTCTTTTTGCAACGGCTGTGAGTTGGGTGGTACTGGGATCGTTGATGGTCTTTATTCATAAGACCCATATCGGCCGGGCGATCCGTGCCGTGTCCATGGATGCTAAGGGCGCCGCGGTGTCCGGGATAGATCCCCAGCGGATCAATCTGGTTACCTGGGCGCTTTCCGGAGTGCTCGGTGCTATAGCCGGCGTGTTTTTTGCGACCTATACCCAGCTGGACCCGGGCATGTGGGTCTTTCCGCTGATCACAGCGGTTGCAGTGGTTATCGTTGGTGGTATTGGCAGCATTATTGGTAGCCTGATAGCGGCGCACATTATCGGGTTCATGGAGGTTGCCACCACCACCTGGATCTCTGCAGATTTAAGAGGCGTATTCACGATGGCGCTTATCATCGTGGTGCTCGTCGTCGCACCCAAGGGCCTGTTGGGTAAGGCCGAACTCTAGCTTGGGGGTGGATAGTTGAAAGCATTGCGAGGGTGGCTCGTTTTCGGCCTGCTTATGTTCTCCCTGCCTCTATTCCTGTCGACGGGGACATTGCGGATATTTGTGATGGCCAATTTCCTGGCAATTTTCGCTATGAGCTGGGATGCGCTGTCGGGTCGTACCGGCTACATCAGTTTTGGCCACCCCTTTTTGATCGGCATTGCAGGCTATACCACGGCAATGCTGACTTATCACCTGGGGGTGCCCCTTTATCTCAGCATTCCCGCGGCGGTGGTGGTAACCATGATTGGTGGTACCTTATTTTTCCTTCCGGCTCTGAGGATTCGCGGCACCTACTTTGCCCTGGTAACACTCGCTTTCATGGAAATCATGTACCACCTGACGCAGGTAATTGCGCCGAAAGTTACCGGTGGCACCCGCGGACTTTCCGGACTGCCAGAGATGGTGTCCGGAGCGATACCGAATTACTACCTGACCTGCAGCGTGATGTTGCTGATCGGGATCGGACTTTGGTTGCTGATTCGAACGGGCCTGGGCACAGCGCTCAGTGCTATAGGAGTAGATGAAGAGGCCGTGAAAAGCTCCGGCTTGAATACCAACCGAATAAAACTTTTCATTTTTACCATCAGTGCAATGATCGCAGGTATTGGCGGGGCCCTGTATGTCCACTATCTGGGGTCGATAGCTCCGCGAGCGCTGTTTGATATCAACTTTCTTTTTTCCATCCTGGTGGCAGCGCTCGTCGGCGGGGCAGGAACCATCGTTGGGCCAATCATGGGGGCTTATTTCCTCACTTTCCTGCTGGAATATTTGCGGCCCTACATTCCCGGCGCCGGCAGGTTTGTGCTCTACGGCGTAATCACCCTGGTGGTCTACTATTTTGCGCCCAAGGGGCTATACAGTATTTTCTCGTCCTTGCGCCAGCGACTTTCCGGTAAAGCGGGTACCGGCTAGCGGCAGATGGACAAACTGCTTGAAGTTCGCTCCTTGAGCAAGAGTTTTGGCGGCTTGCTCGCGGTCGACCATATCGGGTTTCATGTCGACGAAGGCGAAACCCTCGGTTTGATCGGGCCCAACGGCGCCGGTAAGACGACCAATTTCAATATGATCATGGGCGAGTTGTCACAGGATTCTGGAGGGATCTTTTTTCAAGGAGAGGAAATATCCAAATATCCAACTCACGAAAGGGTAAAGAAAGGTATCGCGCGAACCTATCAGGTGCCGCGGCCTTTCAGTGAGACCACAGTCAGAGAAAACATCCGGGTCGGGATGATGCCAGACAGCATTTTGCAGATGTTGACAATGAAGGCCAGTACTGAAAGAGAGAGGGAAATAGCAGAAAGCGTCGGACTTGGGGCCGATGAACTTGCAAAATATCCCAGCGAGCTGTCCATGGGCGACCTACGGAAGTTGGAACTGGCCCGGACTATTGCCTCAGAGCCGAAGCTTCTGCTCCTAGATGAGGTTTTTGCCGGG
>DCXP01000012.1 GCA_002327725.1 Proteobacteria bacterium UBA2133 | reverse complement strand
AGAGGAGATCCTCGCGTGTTTTGAGCGGCACCGTCAGGATGCCGATGTCACCGTGGTTGAAGGCAACAAGGGTCTTTTTGACGGGCTCGACGTGGAGGGTAGTGACAGCAACGCGGCGCTGGCGGTCGCGCTGGATCTGCCGGTCCTGCTCGTAGTAGATGTCAGCGGCATCACCCGTGGCATCGCTCCGCTGCTTACGGGCTACACCGGATTCGATCCTGAGGTGCGCATCGCCGGGGTGATTCTGAACCGTGTGGCCGGTCCCCGTCAGGAAAGCAAGCTGCGCGCCGCTATTGAGCGTTACACCGACCTGCCGGTGTTGGGCGCGATTGGCCGCGATTCCAAACTGGTTATTGAGGAACGTCATCTGGGACTGGTTCCCGGCAACGAAGACCCCGGGGCATCGGCTCGTATTGAAGAGGTCGCCAAGGTGATCGAAGCAGCCGTGGATCTCGATGCGGTGCTCGCGCTGACGAAGGGTCAGCAAAACACCACGGCGGTGCCAGCGTTTGCTGCTCCGAAACGGCCCACTGGAAAAAGCCGCCCAGTCAGGATTGGTATTGCCCGCGACCGGGCCTTTGGTTTTTATTACCCGGACGATCTCAAGGCTTTCGAAAATGCCGCTGCCGAGTTGATACCCTTCGATACCCTGAACGATCAGCGCTTACCCCAGGTGGATGGTTTGTTCATCGGCGGCGGTTTCCCTGAGTGTTTTCTGGAGGAGCTGTCGGCAAACGTCGATCTGCGTGATGACATTCGAACGTTTATCGAAGACGGGGGCCCGGCCTATGCGGAATGCGGTGGACTGATGTACCTCAGTCGATCTATTGCGTGGCAGGGCAGCGCGGCACCCATGGTCGGCGTGATCCCCGGAGATACCAAAGTGTTGCGCCGACCGGTGGGGCGGGGATACATGTGCTTTCGGGCGATGCCCGGCCATCCCTGGCCACAGGTGCGGGCAGCAGCGGAACGGGTCTATAACGTCCACGAGTTCCACCATTCACGCCTTGAGATGACCGATGCGGGACTCACTACGGTCTATTCGGTGGAGCGGGGTCACGGACTGGACGGTGTCCGCGATGGTATCCATCTGCATAATCTATTGGCGACTTATGCGCATCAGCGTCACGTTGCGGCGAATCCCTGGGTAAGCGCCTTTGTCGAGTTTGTGCGCTCGCCGGAGGGCTGATTGGGTAAATGGCTGGCTCTCGGCCGAGCGGACAGCGTCAGGAGAAAAACCATGCTGCTACGAATTACCGAACAGGCGGCCGATCAGATCAGGGTATCCGTTGAGGCAGGAGGCATGCAGGGAATGGCGCTTCGTATCGCGGCCCGGCGCTGCGAAGACGGGAGCATCGACTACGCGATGGGTTTTGACCAAGCGAGCGACAATGACACGCGCTCGAACCAGCACGGCATTGAAATTCTGATCGCGCCGACCAGTACAGAACTGCTGAGCGGCGCCATCCTTGATTTTGATACCCCGGAAGATGAGGATGAGCCGCAGTTTATCTTCCTCAATCCGAACGATCCGCATTTCATGCCACCCGCCGCCCCGGACTGACAGACCGAGTTTGTGAGGGTGCCGGGGTAACCTATACTTTGGTCCATGTCGATGTGCGAGTCTCAACGGAGCATCTCGGTGGGCGGTATCACAAGCGGGCGCTCCGTCCCGAGGCCAACGCGTGAGCCAGGGAAAGTCTCCAGCAAGTCATGACGGCTCCGGAGCCTCAATCATCAGCCGCCCTCGCCCCCGCGCGTTGGCGCTATCTGCTGCCGCAGCGCTTTTTCTGGGGGTCAGGACTGGTACTGGTACTGGCGCTCGCCTGTGTCGTGCTGGCCGTGATGCTCAGCCGCCCGGGCGAAGGCAGCACGCTTGCCCCGGGATTGCTGGTGGCTGCGAGTGCAGCCCTGTTGCTCAGTCTCGCCGCCTTGCTGTTGGGGGCGCAGCGCTGGCTGCTCGGCCCGCTGCTGGCGCTGCGTAACTGGGCCTCAAGTATCCGTCAGGGTGATTTCTCCGCGCGCCTGCAGAAGACCGATACCGGTGCGATCAGTGAGCTCGCCGACGACATTAACCGGCTCGCCGAGTGGCTTGAATCACTGGCACAGGAGCGCGAGCGCGAACTTAAGGCCCAGCAGCAAAGACTCGAGGAGCGCACGCAACTGGCCAATGAACTGCATGACTCACTGGCGCAGACACTCGCCAGCCTGAAATTCCAGGTCCGTGTGCTTGACGATACACTGCGACAGGATAGCGAGTCGGCCGTGTGGCAGGAGATGGAGCGCATTGAGAGCAGCATCGATGAGGCCAACGTCGAACTGCGCGAACTGATCGCGCATTTCAGGGCGCCACTCAGCCGCCATGGACTGATTCCGGGTATCCGTCGACTGCTGTCACGTCTGCGCCAGGAGTCGGGTACCGAGACTGTGCTGCAGAATCAGGCAGACGAGGTGGAACTGTCTGCGGAGGAACAAGCGCAGGTATTGCGCATTGTTCAGGAGGCGCTGGCCAATGTCCGCAAACACAGTCGTGCCAACATGGTGCGGGTACTGCTGAGTTGTGACAACATCCACCGTTTCCGTCTGATTATTGAGGACGACGGCGTCGGCATGACGATTCAGCCGGAGGGCCAGGAAAATGAGGGCCATTTCGGGCTTGCGATCATGCATGAGCGGGCCAGTACCGTAGGCGCGGAACTCACGATCGAGAGTGAGCCGGGTGATGGTACCCGCGTGCTGATGGCACTGGGTTCCGTGGACACGCTGGCGGCTGGAGTCACGGGGGGAGACAGCCACTCATGAGAGTGCTGATTGTCGATGATCATGCCCTCTTCCGGGTAGGACTTGAGGGAC
Source organism: Proteobacteria bacterium UBA2133 (assembly GCA_002327725.1). Taxonomy (GTDB): domain Bacteria; phylum Pseudomonadota; class Gammaproteobacteria; order Arenicellales; family UBA868; genus UBA868. The sequence continues at coordinate 7,788 of DCXP01000012.1, read as the reverse complement.
TGCTTGAGCGTCGCGGGCTTCGGGTCGTCGGCGCGGCAGCCGAGGGCGAAGAGGGCCTTCGTCTCGCCCGGACGCTGAACCCCGATGTTGTGCTGCTGGACCTGCGTATGCCTGAACTGGGTGGTCTATCGGTCCTGCGCCACATGGTGGAGCAGGGGCTGGATATCCCGGTGGTGATGCTCACCACCAGCGCCGATGAAGGTGATTTGTCCGAGTCCTTGCGCAACGGTGCTCGAGGCTATCTGCTGAAAGACATGGAACCTGACGAACTGGTTCTTGCACTTCAGGAGATTATCGCCGGGAAGATCGTCGTGGCCCCTGCCCTTACCAGCGTGTTGGCGGATCTCGTGCGTCATGGGGAGCGCCGCGAGCGGAAGGATGACATGGTGCCTTTCAGCAGTTTGACGCCACGCGAGCACGAAATCCTCTGCCATCTTTCTGAAGGGCAAAGCAACAAGGTGATCGCACGGCATCTCGACATCTCCGACGGTACGGTCAAATTGCACGTCAAGGCAATTCTGCGCAAGCTGGGCGTGCATTCCCGGGTTGAAGCCGCCGTGATGGCGGTAGAAAAAGGGGTGCGCAACCGTTCGGGCCGCGAATAAGCGGCCGGAGCCTAGATCCTATAGTTAGTTTTTGCGCTTAGCTCGCCGACGTCCCGCCCGCTGAGTCACCACTCCCCGGATCACCCCGGGCCCGGCAATGCGGATTCTGGGATGCCCCGTCGCCAGCGCGTTGAGAGACCACTGGTTTTCCTCGATGATCAGTTGCCGCAGGATGACCCCGTCACCGTGTTCGGCAACAACGAATGCGCCGTGGCTCACGGGTGCACCCGGGTCAACGATCACCACGCAGCCCTTGCAGAACTCGGGGGCCATGCTGTTTCCGAGCACCTGAAGCGCAAAAGGCTCTGCCGCCGCGCAGCCGCTCATGCGCAGTCCTCGGCGTTAAGCTGGTCGACCAGGCCGTGCAGGGAGGTGCTGTCGGCACATTCCAGAATCCGCTCGGCCCAGCCGGGGAGTCGCGAAAGCCGGCTGTCACGAACCTGTTGGCGGATCTCCAGAAGTCGGGAAGGCTCCATGCTGAATTGGCGTAAACCAAGCCCCAGCAGAAGACGCGTGAAGTCCGGGTCTCCCGCCATTTCCCCGCACATCGAAACCGGGATGCCTGCTTCGCTGCCTGCCTGGATGACATTGTGCACCAGGCGCAGTACCGACGGGTGCAAGGGGTCGTACAGGTAGTTGACGCTGTCGTCGACCCGGTCGATGGCGAGCGTGTACTGGATGAGATCGTTGGTCCCGATAGAAAAGAAGTCGAGTTTCTGTGCAAACAGGTCAGCCGAGATCGCCGCTGCGGGAACCTCAATCATGCCGCCTACGGGAATATTCGGATCAAAAGCCGCTCCCTCGCGTTCGAGCTCGGCACAGACTTCACGGATCAGGGCAAGGCTCTGTTCAAGCTCCTGCAGACTGGACAGCATCGGAATCATCAGCCGGGCGTCACCATGGACAGCCGCCCGCAGGATGGCGCGAAGCTGTGGCTTGAACAGGGAAGGCTCGCTCAGGCAGAGCCGGATTGCCCGCAGCCCAAGGGCTGCCGTCATTGCGGCTGTGGGCTCGGCGCGACCGCCATCCACCTGCTTATCTGCTCCGAGATCCAGTGTGCGGATGGTCACCGGCCCGTGCACCGAATTCAGAACATGACAGTAGGCCTGGTACTGCTCTTCCTCTTCGGGCGGTTCGGTCCGGTTCATGAACAGAAACTCGGTGCGGTAGAGACCGACGCCTGCGGCGCCACTGTCATCCAGAGCATCGAGATCTTCGGGCAGCTCAATGTTGGCGAGCAGGGTAATCTCTTCGTTGTCACGGGTGACGGCCTTCTCTTTGCCGAGTTTGGCGAGCGCCTGTTTTTGCGCGTGCTGGCGTTGCTGCAGAGCCTGGAACTGGGCAAGCAGCCTGTCATCCGGCGAGACCAGTACGGTGCCGGTGGCGGCATCCACAATCAGTTGGTCGCCGTCGCGGATGGTGTCGATGACCCGATGCAGCCCGACGACAGCCGTAAGACCAAGGCTGCGCGCCAGGATCGCGGTATGGGATATCGGTCCGCCAAGGCGGGTCACGAAGGCGGTCATGTTGCGGTGGCGAAGCATTACCGTGTCGGCCGGGCTGAGGTCCCGGGCGACAATGATGCGGCTGTTAAGCGCCTGGTCAAGACCTGCCACATCCGAGCGACGGCGATCTTCGCCGCGGGTCAGCACATCCATGATCCGGCCGACCACCTGAGTGACATCCTCCTTTTTCGTCCGCAGGTACGGGTCTGAGATATTGTCAAAAAACGCGACCAGGGTATCGGCATGATTTTTTAGCGCCCATTCGGCGTTAATCTTTTCGTTTTCGATCGATTCGGCCGGCTGATGTGAAATGAGTGGATCATCAAGCATCAGCAGGTGAACATCGATGAACGCGCCCGTCTCGGGAGGCGCCGTGGGCGGCAGCTTGGCCTGCAGGTGCCTGAGCTCAAGACGCACTGATGCGATGGCTTCGTTGAATCGGGAGACTTCCTGATCAACATCGCCGGGGTCGATCTGGAAGTGCGGCACCTCGTCCTGCCACCCATCCAGAATCAGCGCACGTCCGATGGCAATGCCCCGTCCGATTCCTGTCCCACTGAGCGCCAGCATTACTCTTCTTCGCCGAAGCGCTCGTTGATCAGCTGAATGATCTCTGCCGCGGCCGCTTCGGCGTCTGTGCCGACTGCGCGAAGTGTCAGTTGCGAGCCTTGGGGTGCCGCCAGCATCATAAGGCTCATGATGCTTTTGGCGTCTGCATGCGCATCTCCCTGGAGCAGTTCAACGCGGCTCTCGTAGTGGGCTGCCGCCTTTACCAGCTTGGCACAGGCGCGGGCATGCAGCCCGAGACGGTTGATAATCTTGACGTCAAGCTCGACCGTCATCGCCTCAGCCTCCTTGGGCTGGGGGCAGGTCACGATGGCGTATCTGAACAGGGTCGCCGATCTCGCGAAATTCCCGGGCGAGCCTTTCGACCATGTAGACCGAACGGTGCTGGCCGCCCGTGCAGCCCAGCGCCACCGTGAGATAGCTGCGGTCGACAACGTCGAAATGCTTTATCCAGAAACTGATAAAGGATTTCAGTTCGGCGGCCATCTGGTGGACCAGTTCGGTACGTTCAAGAAAGTCGATAACGGGTCTGTCGAGGCCGCAAAAATCCCGAAGCTCCGTCTCCCAGTAGGGATTGGGCAGGCAGCGAAGATCGAAGACCGTGTCGGCGTCGCTGGGAGCGCCGCGCTTGAAGCCGAAAGACTGGAACAGCAGCGTGGGCCGCGATTGCAGCGTGCCCTGCGCGAAGCCACGGATCGCCACGCGCAGTTCATAGGGCGTCATGATGCTCGTGTCGATTGTTCTCTCGGCCGCATCTGCAAGCGGCGTCAGCAACTCACGCTCCCGGAGAATGCCCTCCAGCAGCGGGGTATCCTCGTCGGTTAAGGGGTGTCTTCTGCGGGTTTCACTGTATCTCTGCAGGAGCCGTTCGGTGTCGGCTTCCAGGAAGACGATCCGTGGTGTCACAGCCGCGGCACGCAGTTCGTCAATGCCGGTCTTAAGCGTTTCCAGAAATTCCCGGCTGCGCGAATCAATGCTGACAGCGGCACTTTCGATACCGGTGGACGAGCTTCGCTGCAGTTGTGCTGCCAGTTGTGGCAGCATGCCAAAAGGGAGGTTATCGATACAGAAGTAGCCGAGATCCTCGAGCGCATGCAGGGCAATACTCTTGCCCGATCCCGACAGTCCGCTGACGATAATCAGATTCATGTTGGGCCTTTGGTTGCGCTAGGCGTTTAAAAAGCGATGGCGGGAACCGGTGTACACGGGCTTCGCCGCGGCTCCAAGAGGGTCCGCCTGGTCAGGCCAATAAGCTGAACAGGCTGTCCGCGTCATTCGCTTCACCGACGGCGTGTCGAAAACCGCTGTCAGAGAATGCGCCGGTAAGGTCGCTCAGGATGCGAAGGTGCTGATCGGTTGCCTCGGCCGGGACCAACAGCCCGATCACCATGGTGATGGGCTGATCATCGATGGCGTCAAAATCCAGCGGCTGCGCCAGTTTCATTGCGGCAGCGATGGGTTCATGGATGCCGTTCAGTCGGCCATGCGGGAGTGCGATGCCGTGGCCGATACCGGTGCTGCCAAGGCGCTCGCGTTCGTTGAGAATGGAAAACACCGTTTGCTGGTCCATACCGGGAAGTTGTCGCGAAAGTAATTCCGCCAACTCCTCCAGCATGCGCTTTTTGCTCGATATCTTGACGTTGGCTGCGACCCGCTCGCGGCTCAGCAGCCGTTTCAGCGGTCCGCAATCGCTGCTCTCGTTTGCGCGCGCGGCTTGCCTCATGACTTTTCTGACAGTGTCTTAATCCCGCCGTCTGATTGATGATGGTCAGCAATCCGTTCCTTATGCCGGGTAATTTGCCGGTCCAGTTTATCGGTCATGGCGTCAATGGCAGCGTACATGTCGGTAGCGTGGCCCGCGGCGTGAATCCGATGCCCGGGAATGTGAACGGTCACCTCAGCAAGGTGTTCGGTTTTCTCAACGTGCAGCACCACGTGGGCACTCGTCACATGATCGTAATGCCGGGTAACACGGCTGATTTTCTGATTGACATGGTCCCGCAGGGTGTCCGAGATCTCAAGATGCTGGCCAGTAACAATTACGTCCATGAAAACCTCTTATGTCACCGAAGCTAAATTACACTGCGTCGCTGGGATGCCGGCAGAATATTCATCTGCTCGCGATATTTGGCGACTGTCCGCCGAGCGATCGAAATGCCTTGTTCGCCCAGTCTGGTAGCCAGTTGGCTGTCGCTGATCGGCTTCAGCGGGGATTCGGATTCTATCATCTTGCGGATCCGGGCCTGCGCCGCCCGGGCCGAGGTCTGGGGACCGGAGGACGCCCCGAGGCCTGCCGAGAAGAAGTGCTTCATCGGGAACAGCCCGTGCGGCGTGAGCAGGTACTTATGATCCACCGCGCGCGATACCGTGGATTCATGAATACCGAGCGCCTCCCCGACATCCCGCAGGGTCAAAGGCAGGAGTGCGCCGTCACCCTCATCCATAAAGCCGTTCTGAACCGAGATGATCTGGGTCGCGACACTCAGAATGGTCTGATCCCGCTGCTGGAGGCTGCGGATGAACCACTGGGCCTCGCGCAGGTGATCCTTAAGGTATTGCCGGGTTGTCTGATCGTTGCCGTCGAGATACTGCTGGTAATGGCTGCTGATACGGATGCCCTGCGCGCTCTCCCGCGTCAGTGCTACGGTCCAGACCCCGTCACGCCGCTGCACAATGGCGTCCGGAGAAACTGCAGGCGCCGGGGTCGCAGTCAGGCGCTCACCGGGTTTCGGGTCCAGTGACTGAATCAGCCGAAGGACCTCGGCCAAGGCGGAGCGTTCGATATCAAGCACCTCGGCGAGCGCGTCATAGCGGCGCGCGCTGAGCAAAGACAGGTGCTGGTGCACAATCTTGCGTGCATCCACAAGACCCGGGGTCTCCGGAGGTTGCACCTTGAGTTGCAGGGCGAGGCACTCGGCCAGATCCCGGGCACCAATACCCGGATCAGAAAGACTCTGCACCAGATGGAGCATCGAATCGATCTCGTCGTCATCGGCGGTGACTCGCGGCGCCAGGATCTGCCCTACTTCGTCATAATTCGCTGTCAGGTAACCTTTAAGGTCAAGACAGCCAATGAGGGTTTGGGCGATCAATTGGTCTTTTTCACTGAGCCGGTGCAGCGCGAGGGCTTCAAGCAGCAGCCCGGCCAGGGTTTTCTGCGGACTTTCCCACTGTGATTCACGGTCATTGTATGCGTCGCCGGAATCGGTACGTTCCGAAGGTGAAAAGCCGGCCTGCTCCCAATGCCGGTCCGTCAAGGAGGCATCGCGCCAGTCATCATCGGCGCGATGCGTGTCGTTGGGGTGCGGTGATTCCGCCAACGGGTCCGGAATGTCCTCGACATCAGTTTCTGATTCCATCTCGGGAAGCGCATCGGGTTCGGCTTCCTCAAGCAACGGATTGGATTCGAGAACGGAGCCGATCTCCTGTTCAATCTCTTCACGGGACAGTTGCAAAAGGCGAATCGAGTGCTGCAGCTGGGCACTGAGCTGCAGGCGTTGGCCCTGCCGGATGTGAAGCGTCTGTTTCAACTTTGGTACCGCGCTGTCAGTTAAAGGCGAAAACCGGTTCCCAGATACACCGAGCGGACCTCGTCGTGGGCCAGGATGTGCTCTGAGCTTCCTTCTGTCAGGACCCGGCCCTGGGTCAGAATGTAGGCGCGGTCGCAGATACCGAGTGTCTCGCGGACGTTGTGGTCGGTAATCAGGACCCCGATCTGCATGTCCCGAAGATCGCGGATCAGTTTCTGAATGTCGATGATCGAGATGGGGTCAATGCCGGCGAAGGGCTCATCGAGCAGCATGAACGATGGCCGGAGCGAAATGGCCCGGGCGATCTCAACCCGGCGTCTTTCTCCGCCGGAGAGGCTGTAGCCATAGTCGGAGGCCTTATGGGTGATGCCGAACTTCTCGAGCATCTCATCCACCCGCTGATGGCGGGCATCGCTGTCGAGTCCCGGGACGGCTTCCAGCACCGCGAGCAGGTTGTCCCGCACCGTGAGGCGGCGAAAGATGGAAGGTTCCTGGGGCAGGTATCCGATGCCTTTGCGTGCACGCTGGTGCATCGGCAGCCCGCTGATATCCTCCCCGTCGAGCAGGATCGTACCCCCATCCCGGCGTACGAGGCCGCAAATCATGTAGAAGCAGGTCGTTTTTCCAGCGCCGTTCGGGCCGAGCAGGCCGACGATTTCACCGCCACTGACAGCGATATCGACATCGTCCACGACTGTGGTTTGGCCAAACTGCTTGACCAGGCCTTGGGTGGTGAGTGTACTCATGGATCCGTATCCCGTCGCGACCGCCTTGGGACTGATTGACTGCCTAACCGCCGGCAGCCTTTTTGGCAGACTCGCGCCAGTCTTTTTCCCAGCGCTCCGGGTCTTCTGAAGGTTGGACCCGTGCCGAGGGAACCCACGCCCTGATGTCAGCAGGCGCTTCGATCTCTTTCCAGTCGTTTTTGATCGACAGTACCAGGACACGGCGTCCCTTGTTGACCTCACCCAGGACGGTAGACCCCGAGCCGGTTGACGGGATGGATCGCAGCCTGACGGCCGAGCCCGTCACGGTTGCGGGGCCGGTACCGGCGGAGACAAATTTTCCGTAAATCCAGACCCGCACGCCTCGGGGTGCGTTGATCTCAGCCCAGCCGTCCTCGATGCGCAGCACCCGGACCGGTGTGCCGGCCGCCAGGGTCCCAAGGGATGCCGCGGTGACGCTTTGTGCGGCAAAGACCGGTGCCCCGGTCGCACCAATATAGGCCTGTTCGGATTTTACCGGTCCCGGAGTGGCCCCAGCAGCGCGATTACTGACCTCGGCACCGCCGGCGTTCACCTCGTCGGGCTGGAGCACCATTCGTGGCCGCTCACCGTCTTTTTTCGGAAGGACGGTATCCGCATCTTCGCCCTCCCGCGTTGAGCGGGTCTCGCCGCGCACGGTCATCCGGTCACGGGCCATATCGTAGACGATACGGTCACCCTCTATGGTATCGCCGCCCTGTCGAAGCCGGGCATTGTTGATAAAGGTGACGATGTTGTTGATCTCGTCGAGCTCAATTGTCCGGCCGGTGCCGATCACGTCATGGTCTTTTCCGTCGGGGCGCTGGCGGAATACGGC
>DCXP01000033.1 GCA_002327725.1 Proteobacteria bacterium UBA2133 | reverse complement strand
TGCAGGGCCTCGGTGATGGCGCCCGGAACTCCCCGACGGGACCTACCAGCGGTAGCCGAAGCCCACGGTGAAGGTCTGGTCGAGTTCCTCGATATCGTCGGGCGCCCCGGAGTCATATTCGAGTTTCAGTTCGGTATTGACCGTGATCTTGGGGCGCACCGGCATACGGATGCCAATCCGGGTATTGACGAGGATGTCGGTGCTGTCTTCCAGATTCCATACCCCAACCTGGTTGAGGTAACTGTCGGTATTCGGACCCAGATAGTTACTGTGCATATCCATATTCCAGCTGAATGCAAAGTATGTCTGCCTGTCAAGTTCCGTTCGATTCTCCAACACATACGCCAGTCCCGGCTCTGTTGAAAATCTGAACCGGGGTTTGGAGCGCCACTGTTTGCCGTAATAACCGCTCAGCATGACGCGCTGTTTCAGGTGTGCAAATTCGTCTGCCTCGTAGTAAAGGTTGCCGCCGGCGTAGATCGTGTCACTGAGAAAGCGGTCAGATTTGACGATCACGGTATGGTCGTCGGAGGTTGTGTCCTCATTGAGCTTGTCCAGTTCACCACTGGCACGCAGCGTATAGCGGACATCGGTTCGCCTCCAGACAGAGTCCAGCTCCATGTCCAGCTCGTTCTTATCGGTATTTCCAGACTGGATCTCGAGGGCGAGGATCAACGTGCCTGTCCAGTGGTAGCCCTCACCCAGCATCCAGGGCTCGGGGTTGATCGTGTCGATATCGGCGAGCGAGTACATCATTGGTCCGTCCTGGGTGGTGATTGCCAGAGGCTCCCGGCTCATCGTTACCCTGGGCAGACGGATCACGCGCCCATCGTTGAACTTAAAGACCACCGCGTGGTGCGAAGCAAGTTCGACAACCTTCGCAATGGCGATCGACAGGCTGCCGGCATCTTCGGATCTGAAACGGATCATGCCAGGAGTACCGCTCAGCAACTCTCCGGAGAGGACTGAGCCATCGCTCAGTTTGAGCGTGTCGGGCAATGTCGAGGTTGATGTTTCGGCCAGAAGCGCTGAACTGGAAAACACCGAAACTGCAAGCACAACACCGCGTGCGATAGTTTTTAAAGAAAGTGGGCTGAACATAAGGGTCCGGGCGAATCCAGTCAGGGGAAGCGTTTGCGCGAGATTATAGGGACCGCTGAATACTAATTGAAACTCGGGCCCCAAGGATTCCGCGAACACGGTTCACCTCTTTGCGGGACCGCATCCAGACCAGGTGGCTGCAGCAGCGGCAGTCGGAAGCGCCGAACCCGGCAAGTGGGATGACCGTATCCTGATGCGAAAGCAGAGTTCGAGCCCAGATGTGCTCAAGGTCACGACCTTCGCATCGGTACCAGATTTCAGCCACCGCGCACTGTGCCACTAGGGTGTCGATATGCCAGTGCTTTGTTTTGTCTGCCCGCAAGTGCCGGCGAAGGCGCGCACCGAGACCGCCTGGACCGAAGGCTGATCCTACGTAAAGGTACCAGCCCCGATGCAGCGGCATTGGGCCCAGTACCCCGATCGGGATGCATGATCGCCTTAAGCACCGCATGACCAGTATGTAGGTGCCCGGTGTCGGCAACGGATCTGGCAGGTCGTTGCCCGGGACGTCCAGCGGTTGCGACATCGGCTCGGGTATCAGCGCAGATTATGCAGCTCAGCCATCGCTCATGGGACGGGCGCTCAGGCCCTAAGCCCCCGGCTGTACGTCAGGAGATAAAGGCTCAGCGCGAAAAAACAGACAATGAAAAAAACGATCATGCCGTAGGAGAAAGCCAGGCCGACATCGCTGATGCCCAAAAAGCCGTAGCGAAACGCGTTTACCATATAGAGGATGGGGTTCACCTTGGAGACCTGCTGCCAGAACTCGCCCAGCAGGTGGATCGAGTAAAACACGCCGCCGAGATAGGTGAGCGGCAGCAGTACGAAGGTGGGCACAATCGACACGTCGTCGAAGGTCTTGGCAAAGATGGCGTTGATAAAGCCGCCGAGCGAGAACAGGATCGCCGTCAGGATCACCACGCTGGCCAATATTCCGAGGCTGTAGATATTCAGATCGGTGAACAAAAGCGATATCCCGGTCACGATCAGTCCCACCAGGATGCCCCGCGCGACGCCCCCGGTCACGTAGGCCAGCAGGATGATACTGTTCGGGGTCGGTGAGACCAGCAGTTCTTCAATGGATTTGCCCCACTTGGCGCCGAAGAAGGAGCCCACGACATTCTGGTAACTGGCGTTGATCACTGCCATCAGGATCAGCCCCGGAACCAGAAAATCCATGTAGTCAAAACCATCCATCTGGCCGATCCGTTTGCCGATCAGGCTGCCGAATATCACGAAGTACAGCAGGGTCGAGATCGCCGGCGGTACCAGTGTCTGTTGCCAGATACGCATAAAGCGCGTGACCTCTTTGATCACGATTGTTGCGTAGGCGATCCATTGCTCGCGAGGCGTCATTTGTCCCCCGCTGGGGCCTGGCCCACGAGATTGATGAACAACTCTTCGAGCCGGTTGGCCTTGTTGCGCATACTCCGTACCCGAATGGCGTTGGCCGACAGCACATCATAGAAATGGTTGAGGTTGTCTTCCCGGTTGATGTCGATCTCGAGTGTTGTCGGATCGATGAGCCTGGCGCTGCCGTCGAGGGCAGGCGGCAGGCTCTCAAGATGGTTTTCAAGATCGAGTACATAGGTTTCGAGGTTGAGCTGTCGAAGCAGGCCGCGCATGGAGGTGTTCTCGATCAGCGCACCCCGGTCAATAATGCCGATATTGCGGCACAGGTGTTCGGCTTCTTCGAGGTAGTGCGTTGTCAGAATGATGGTGGTACCCGCGCGGTTGATCTGCCGAAGAAAGCCCCACATCGAGCGGCGGATTTCGATATCCACGCCGGCAGTGGGCTCGTCGAGTATCAGCAGGCGCGGTTCGTGAACCAGGGCGCGTGCGATCATCAGCCGGCGTTTCATCCCACCCGAGAGTTGGCCTGCCTGTTCATCGCGTTTGTCCCAAAGGCCAAGCAGGGTCAGGTATTTCTCGGTCTGCGACAGGGCAGTGCTTCGATCAATACCGTAATAACCTGCCTGGTTACGCACAATCTGAAGCGGCGTCTCGAAGATATTGAAATTGAATTCCTGGGGTACCACACCCAGAAAGGATTTCGCCTCGGGGAAATTGGCGTCGATATCAACGCCGAATACCTCAACCCGCCCCGAAGTCTTGATCACCAAAGACCCCAGTATCCCGATGACCGTGGACTTGCCGGCACCGTTGGGGCCGAGCAGGGCGTAGAAATCCCCCGTCGGCACGGCGAGGTCAACGCCCTTGAGCGCGGTGACGCCATTGCCGTAGGTCTTGGTTAACTGGGTTGTTTTAAGAGCGTATTCCACGCGCGCATCGGAAGAATAAGATACAACTTAATGAAGTGATAAGATGGCGCCCGCGGGCGGAATTTTCAAGAGCGCCCAGCCGTTATTGGCGCAGCACGCACTTCTGGTAGAGGTCTTTCAGTCTGCCGTCCGGGTCATACCGTGCCTTAAGCGAGCGGTAGAGATCTCCGCCGTATTGTTCATCAAATGCTTCTTTGCTGTAGAAACTTTCTGAATACAGCGATTTGATGCCGCCCAGTTCTGCCACCTCATCTTCGATAAGGCGGTTGAAATGCCCCCGGGGATAGTTTTGCCGGCTGCGCACCCCGTCCCAGAAACCGAAATTGATATACAGCGTGTCATCGCGCATGGGAAACAGCGGGTATTCACCCCGGCTCCGGTCGTGCCGGGCGGGGCAGACCCAGACTGGCCGAATCCCGATCTCGCGCTCAAAAAAATCAATAAACGCCGCTGCGTTTTCCAGTGGGATATCGACGTCCTGAATCACCGACTCGCGATGGACGCCGCTTAAGGCATTCAGCCGGCGGGTCAGTCCGACCCGGCTGTTCCAGCGCATCACCTTCTGGTAGGTGACCGAGTTCAGCCGCTTACGGCCCAGAAAACGGCGCATCAGGGGATTCTGCAGATACAGGTTTTTCGAGCACCAGAACCAGTCGGTATCCCAGCGCCAGAGGTAGTCCCGTACGGTCAGGTAATCCTCACTGCGCTCGCGAATCGAGCGGTAGAAAATCTTAAGATAAGTGTAGTCACTGGTATAGGGCGCCTGGTCGCAGAATTCCCCCAGCACCAGGTAGTGCTCACCCGGCGAGAACACGACGCCGTCGACAAAGTCATAGGGTCCGCTACAAGCGGCTTCGAGCCGGGAGAAAAGTTCCTCACGGCTTGAAAAGCGCAGGTGCGTCAGTCGCACATAGGGCTTAACCGGGACGCCTTCGATCTTAAGGCGCAGGATATACCCCAGCGTACCGTAGGAGTTGGCGAGGCCATAAAAGAGGTCCCGGTGTTCATTATCGGGCGTGCAGCAGATGATCTCACCGCTGCCCAGCAGGACATCCATTTCCAGGACCGTTTCGTGCGGCAGACCGAAGCGAAACGAGGACGATTCAATGCCAATGCCGCCCACCGCACCGCCGATGGTGATGGATTTAAGCTGCGGCACGACTGCCGGCATCAGGCTGTGGGTCAGTGCGGCGTCGGTCAGTGCCTCGTAGGTCACCATCCCCTCGGTTTCAATAATGCGGGTTTCGGAGTCCACCGAGAGCACATGCTGAAAGCCGCTGACATCAAGCGTGGTGTCCTGAGCCTGCCGCTCGCGAAACAGGTTGGATGTCGTTTTGCCAAGGCGAATATCACCACCGCGCTGAAGCCGCAGGCTTTCAGCGAGGCGGTCCCGGCGTTCGGGGTAACTCATGCTGGGCGGCAGTTTCAGTAGCCGACGGTCTGGCCATCTTTGCGGGGGTCGGAACCCCCCGTATAGCCGTGCCCTGTCCGCATGATGACCTGGCCGCCGCCGAAAAGCCCCGGCTTCTCATGGGGCAGGAGGCGATGACCCCGTTGAGCCAATTCTTCACCGAGATGATCCAGGCCGCTTTCGAGCGTTACGGGAAAGTCCTCGTGAACGTGCCAGCGCGGCGCATCCAGCGCCTGCTGCGGTGAGCAACCGTGGTGAATAATGGCATTCAGGACCTGTACCTGGCCCTGCGGCTGATGGTGTGCACCCATCACACCAAAGGCCATGAACGGATGCTGATCGCGGGTCGCAAAGGCGGGGATAATCGTGTGATAAGGCCTTTTTCGACCCCCGACCTGATTGGGGTGTCCGGCCTGGGTCACGAAACCCGCGCCACGGTTGTGCATGGTAATGCCGGTGTCAGGTACTACCATGCCGGAACCGAAATTATCGTAATGCGACTGGATCATCGATACCATCATCCCGCTGGCATCAGCCGTTGCGAGGTAGACCGTCCCTTTGTCGGGTTGGATCTCGACGTCGGGTGCACTGGCCCGGTCGACGCTGATCTTCGCGGCGCAACGGGCGAGAAAAGCATCATCCAGAAGGGCATCGGTCGATACCGTCATGGCAGCAGGATCGGCAACATGGCGGTGCGCGACAAAAAAGGCCGTCTTGATGGCTTCGATCTGCAAATGCACGCTGTCTGCCGAGAGCATCTCGTGGCCTTCGATCTCAAGATGGCGCAGGATGCCGAGCGCTATCAGGGTGACGATACCCTGCCCATTGGGCGGGATTTCATGTACGGTCAGTCCGGCGTAATCCAGCGCGAGACACTCGGTCCAGAAGCCTTCATGGCTGGCAAGATCGTCCAAAGTCATCACGCCGTTGTGCCGGGCGCAATCGGCCGCGATCTTCTGCGCCAGATCGCCGCGGTAAAAACTTTCCCCCCTGGAAGCGCTGATCTCTTTGAGTGTGTCTGCCATCGCCGGACATTGGAAATGCTCACCTTCTTTGGGTGCCTGTCCGGCATGGGTAAAGGTGTCGCGGAAGCCGTCGTGTTGTACAAACTGCCCAACCGTTCGGTTCCAGTCCTGGGCCAGCACCGGGGAGACCGGATAGCCGTCCCGCGCATAGCCGATCGCACTGCTAAAGAGTTGATCAAACGGCAGGGAGCCAAAGCGTTTCCAGAGCTGCACCCAGGTATCGACCGCACCGGGTACCGTGACGCTGTCCCAGCCGTTTTCCGGAACACTGTCCCGGCCGGCAAAGTATTCGGGTGCCCAGCCGGCAGGAGAGCGGCCGCAGCCGTTAAAGCCATGCAGGCCTGAGGTATCCCCAATGATGGCAAAGGCGTCGCCGCCGATGCTGTTCATGGTGGGCTCGACAACCGTCAGGCAAACCGCAGTGGCGATCGCCGCGTCCACGGCGTTGCCGCCGCGGCGCAGGATCTCCAGACCCGCCTGGGCCGCCAGCGGCTGTGAGGTACTGACCATCTGGCTGGCATAGACCGTGGACCGGCGGGACGGATGCCGATGGTCGCGATCAACTTTTTCAAACATGCTTATGGATACCGGGGTTTTTCAATATGAAAAATGCGATCCAGCGATGGGCGCTGCTGTGGCCTGTCTTTACGATGCTGCTGAAACGGCAGTCTAGCATCGGCCTTTTCCTGAGTTCTGCCGGTGCGCTCAGGAATCGTTCTTACATATGCTATCGAGGTGGTCCAGCAGTGCGTCAAAGTGACCCTTCTCTTTGGCCATGTCCGCGCGCAAGCGGGTACTGCAGTGGGCATCGAGCGGCATATTGAGTGCGTCCCAGTGGTAGCGGACCGGCTCACCTGGGGAGACCTCGCCGATCAGGATTCTGGCGGTTCTTTCGCCGGGATTATCGAACCAGCCCACGGCCCCCTGGCTCCTGACAATATCCAGATGGGCCAAACCCTCTCCGGCAATATAAGTGTGCAGGCCCTGATCATCGCGCTCGCCGCTGTTGTGAATATGGCCGTTGATGATGGTGCGCGCACCGATCTGCAACAGCTGCTCGCGCAGCCATTCTCCCTCGCCAAAGTTCTCGATGCTGTGATCAGAGGGTCGTTCTTCAATGGGGCGCAGGTCCACAATCGGCCGGTGACTGAAGATGACGTAGTCACGGATGCCGGGGTTGTCCTCCAGCGGCGGAAGCTGCCGTAGAAGTGCACCGCGCATTCCGCCGGACCAGGGGATGGTGTCTGCCGCGGTATCGAGATTCACAAACTGTATGCCGCCCAGGCGGAACGTCGAGTTGCGTGGGCCGACGCCGCGCTCGAACCAGTGCATCAGATTCTGATCGAAGCCCCAGGCAATGTCGTGATTGCCAAACGCAGCGTAGACCGGGAGCGGACTGCGTGAGAGGTTGCGGATGACGTTGAGATCATCACCCGGCTGGTAGTAAAGGTCACCCAGCAGCAGCAGAAACTGTGCGCCGAGTTGCTGGGTCCGCTGCAGTGCCCAGGCGAGCTCGCGGCCGCCGCCAGTATCACCGATGGCGGCGAACCGGTAACTGTCGGCGAACGGCACCTGCCAGTGCAGTCTGAGCATGGTGTTCGGCCCTGCCTCGCCAAGCACCGTCCGCTTCAGGCCATCGCGAGATGCTTCCCGGATTTGCCCGCTGCCCGCACGGCTCAGCACAGCCTGGGGATGAACGTTATCGAGGGTCACCTGGAATGCGCCCTGGACACGCAGTACGGGCTCTGGCGTGAATGCCCGCCAGGAAAGAGACGGCCCTTCAACCCCGGTAAAAAATGCGCCGTCCGCCCTGACTGAAAAATGATCTTCAGGATGCCGGGCCTGATGTTCTACGTGGCGGGGCTCTGCCATCAGCGGCACCCGCAGTCCACGCATCGCGAGCGCGTTGATGCCGACCCCGGCACCCACCAGTGTGAGCGCACCGAGAAACTGGCGGCGGGAAGACGGCTTGCTCATGAACCTTTGTCTGAAACGATAACTTTGCGCGAACAGTGCAGGTGGCGGTGAGCAGCCCCGAACCCGGCAGGTCGGGCCCTCGATAATGGACTACGTAGAGCCGTGTTTACTGCCGATCAACGCACGGGATTCTAGCACGCGAACCGGCGCTGGCCGGTGAACTGATCTGCCGTTGAACCCGTTTAATCCGCTTCAGAGTCCCGGATCAGTTTGGTCAGGGTATCGGGGTCGAATATCGTCAGGCACTGGCGCGTTGCCTCGATGAGACCGCCCTGCTTCAGCTGGTTGAGCGTTCGTGTGACGCTCTCGCGCGTCGTGTTGGTCCGGCTCGCGAGATCGGCGTGGGTCGGCGGCGGTGTGATCTGAACCGCCCCGTCACTGGCGGGATGCATGCCCGCCAGGTGGAGCAGTTCGGCATGGATCCGGTTGCTGGTATTGAGCGTACTGAACTCGAAGACCTTTTCATCGGTCCGCCGTAGACGGCCCGCAAGCTCGATCATCAGCGCCCGCATCACCTGCGGGTGTGTGTCGAGAAAATCATTGAACAGGTCTGCCGCCAGCAAGGCCAGCAGGCTCTCCTCGAGCGTGACCACAAAACTGGAGCGCGGCCGACCGTCGAGTGCTGAGAGTTCGCCAAAGATATCGCCCGTGACGAGTTCGGCAAAGGTAATCTCCTTGCCCCCATCAGAGAAGGTTTTGGCGGTGACCCGTCCACTGCAGATGAAGTACACCTTGTCACAGGGTGTACCCTGGGCGAGGATCTCGCTCGCTGCCTCATAGCGTGACCAACTGCACTGTTCAGCGAGCGCTGTCAGCTGGTCTTCCTCTAAAGAAGTGAAGATCCGAACCTGCCCCAGGGCGGTGACACTGACTTTGCCAGCCGGTTGCTTCGCCATTCTGGACGACTCCGTGACACACCTGCTGTCTACCTTAACCGATTACGCGGCCTTGGGCGACAGGAGTCTGCGCCGAGGTTATATAGATGCGGGTTTTGCTGCAAAGCCGCTATGATCAGGGCGCATGGAGGCGAGATTACCCAGCCGGATTGTCTGTTTGGCCGGGGAGACGACCGGGACGCTTTCGAGAGTCTCCAGCCCGGCCCGGCTGCGCTCAGCGACGGTCTCTTGCGGTTGTGCACCATTGGCTGTGCACCATTATTGACAAGTGCCACGCAGCGCAAGACCTGCCCGCGCATGATCCGGGGCAGGATGTTACTGGCTGAGCCCAGCGTCGTTCCAGACCTCAAAATCCATTGCCGCCTTGATCAGCGAACGCGTGTAGTCGTTTTCGGGAGCGGCGAAAACCCGGTCCGCCTCACCCTGTTCAACCACCCGGCCTGAGCGCATGACGATGATCTCGTCGGCCAGGGCACGTACCACGCGCAGGTCATGACTGATGAAAAGATAGCTCAGTCCGTGTGTTTGCTGCAGCCGTAACAGCAGGTCAATCATCTGCGACTGGACCGCCCGGTCCAGAGCAGAAGTTGGCTCATCGAGGACAATCAGCGC
>DCXP01000029.1 GCA_002327725.1 Proteobacteria bacterium UBA2133 | reverse complement strand
CAGGCGTGCGCCTTCAGCCACTCGGCCACCTCTCCGCAGCGCGCCAAAGGGTATCTAAGATACGCCCCTGACGCAAACCGGCTCGGTTTCAGATCAGGGTTCGCAGTCCCGTCACCAAACGGTCAAGCCCCGCTATCGCGCTATCGCTCTGAAGGGCACCGAAGGACGCCCTAAAAGCACAGCGGTCGGTCACCCCAAAGGCGCTGCCCGGGATAACCGCAACCCCGAAACGCTCAATCAAGGTCTGAGCAAGTTCCAGACCGTCACCATCGTACCCGGGAACCTCGGCAAACAGGTAAAAGGCCCCCGAGTTGGGCAACAGGTGAACCGTGTCAGCCAACGCATTCAGCGCCTGGGTACCCTGGCGCCGGACAATCGCCATGTCCTCAACATAAGGTCGACAGTAATCCGCACCGGCCTGAAGCGCCCCCAGTGCTGCGTACTGCGAGATCGCAGTCGCGCAGATGACGTTGGTATCCTGCACCTTCCGCAACGCTCCGAACAATGCCTCGGGGATTACGGCGTATCCGATTCGCCAGCTGGCAAAGCCGTACGCCTTACTCAAGGAGTACAAACAAATCGTGTGGGACTGACTGTCGTCAATCGAAGCGGGAGAAAAATGTACTGCATCATCGTAGAGGAAATACTCATAGGCTTCGTCGCTGATGTGGTAAACCCCGCGGTCCTTGCACAGGGCATTAACCGCCCTCAGGGCGGCTTCCGGATACACGATCCCGGTAGGGTTGTTGGGTGATACCGTAACCACCGCCCGGGTCTTTTGGGACATTGCGCCTTCAATGGCCTCGATTTTCAAATGACCCTCGGTATCTGTTGGCACCGTAACCGGGACACAGTCCGCGATCCGCACGGCCATTTCCTGATTAAAGTAGAAGGGCTCGGGCAGAATGACTTCAGCGCCGGGGTCTGTGATCGCCAGTAACATGTTCAAAAACCCCATATTGCTTCCGGCCGTCACAACGGCTTCCCTGCCCTCAAGCGAAACCTTGTTTTCACGGGTGAGTTTTTCAGCGATCGCGAAACGCAGCGGCTCCAGCCCCTCTACCGGGCCGTAATGATGAGCCGTTGGGTCATCCCAGAACCTTCTGATATACCCCTCGACATCCGGCGGCGGCGGATAATGCACGATCCCCTGTCCCAGCGAGATCGTCCCTGGATTGGCCAGAATGAGATCGCCGATCACCGGAATGATCGGCTGCTGAACGGAGGCCATCCGTTGACTTGGTGAGATCATCGTGCTCCTGCCGCAAACCGGGGTTACAACACCCTGCCGAAACTCCACAAAGCGCCGCTTCCTGGCCACGCTTTGACGCGGAGCCTTTGCGCTCAACAACTGAAAGCGGGGGGCGTCCCTATTCGCTATGCCTTATCCGCGGTATTATATGACCCCACCGGTTTAATCGGCTTCTGACCTTACGCAAATGCGGGCACCGTCAACGCCGGCCTGCCCGATGGAACCGAGACCCGTCGCCGGTGAGATAGCAGCGCCTGATTGGCGGCGCGTTTTTCCCGGCGACACTTGTGATCTCCAAGGACAATGGGCAGTGGACGCCCGTCGCGGAGTCAACCTCCGCAAGGTCCACCCTGAAAAAGGTATTCCCGTATCACGATGACTGCAGATACGCAAAAACCCCAGCCCGGCGAACAGACCGCCAAGGCGGACAGCGTTGAGCATGATGCACCCCGGGCCACTCCGCTAGCGCCTGGGACAACTCTCGGTACGAATACCATTTCAAGGCTGCTGGCGACCTCTGACAGCGGCTATACCTACCTCGCAAACGAGGGGACAATTATTGTTCAGGAGTACTTCCCGCTACAGTTTGCGGTACGCGACACCGATGGGGTCTCCCTTCTGCTCTGCGACGCGCAGTTCAACTCGGACTTTGAACAGGGGCTGACCGAATTCCTGCTTCTGGCACGGGTGCTCAGTCAACTCGATCACCCTGGACGGGTTGGACAGTACGAGGAGAACGATGGCGCTGCCTGGTATTCGATTGACCTGCCGGTACGGGCCTCGCTTGCTGAGCTCGTCGAAACCGGTCAGCGCCTTCCTGAGGAGACGCTCAAGACCATCCTGTATTCTGCGATCACCTACCTCGATGCAGCCCACGATGCCGGCGCTCTGCATCTGGAATTAACCCCTGCACGAATTCTGCTTGCAGAAGAAGATCAGCTGGTGATCTGCGGGTTCAGCACGGATAAGTTTCACTACCCGCCACCGGATCAAAGTTCGGCGCACGACTTTCGAGCGCCGGAACTCGCGAGCTTCCGGGGCCAGTTGGGCCGATGGACAGACTATTATGCGCTTGGCGCAATCCTCTACCAGGGCGCCTGCCGCACCGCACCCACGGATGCGCTTGCCCGGCTGGAAGCGGCTGACAATGGTCTGGCCGACCCCCTGACGGCAGCGGAGGATGCCGCCCAGGGGTTTTTCTCCGAGTCCATTCTTGCGTTAATTGACAGACTTTTGTACCTGGATTCTGCAAAAAGACCGCAAAACTCTGCTGAACTGATCGAGGCCCTGGACCCCGAGACCGGGCCGGCGCCTGGCGAGGCCCAAACCCCGGACTTAAATGCTGAAATCAGCCGGGCAGACACAGAAGACCCCTCGGCGGCCGTCCCGACTTCAGGCATGTCGGTGGCAAACCGCGTTCGCGGCGCCTCTGCAATTGTCCTGAACGCTCTCGATAAGACGAAAAGCGCGGTAAAGGCGACAAACCCCACACCCCCAGACCGGCGCAAGACACAATCACCCAGTCACCAGACTGCTGAAACGCGGGCGCATGCCAGTCGGCGCGAACCCGTTATCACAGGCGGACTGCACGATCCCGGCAAGGGCTCTCCCAGCCCCGGCACTGCGCCGACTGGCCGGACCCCTTTGAAGATTGCCGATGACCTTGAAAGCGCAGGCAACGTGCTGACCGAACCGGACTTCGATGATTTCTCGCTCCGGGCACAACGACCGGAATCAGTCCGCTCATCCCGGAGCACAGCAGGATCAGCAGCCAAGGCCGCAGGTTATGACCTAAAGCAATCCCTCCAGTGGCTGCCTGCCCCGCTGCGAGGTTATTCAGCGCGGTTCGGCATCGGCGTCCTTATGGTCCTGGTTGTGGTGTACCTGCTTTACCTTCTGGTCACGCCCCCGGGCGCAACCGAAAATGGCCCCTCAAGCACCACCATCGAAATTCTCGGTGCAACCGATCTCACGCCCGCGGAGTCGCCTGAGTTTGAAATCGCCCAAACCACATTTGCCGGCGGTGACACGAACACCGGGACCACCGACTTTTCCCGTCCCGACGATCTTGCGCGCGCCAATGCTTACCGGGATGCAGAAAAACTCTCGCGATTGAGCGAGCCCCATCTGGCCCGCGCGCGAACCTATCTCGATCAGGGAGACCTCATCAGCCCACCCGATGCGAATGCATACAGCGAATTCAAGACGGTTCTCAAAATGGACCCCGATAGCACCGCGGCCCGGCGGGGGCTTGAGAAAGTGACAGACGATGTCATTGCCCGAATTGATCAACTGACCGGAGAGGATGACTTTTCCGCTGCCCGGGGACTGCTCGATCAGGCCATCAATACCATCGGCGATCAGCCGCAACTTACCGCCTCCCGCCCTAGGATCGACGACGCCGAAACGTCCTGGAAACAAAGACAGGTCCTGGCCAAACTGGAGGCGGAAAAAGCACAGCGCGAACGTGAGCAGAAGCAGAAAATTGAACGCCTGCTGGCCAAGGCCTCAGCCGCATTTGATGCCGATCATCTCAGGGCCCCTCCGGGAGCAAACGCCCTCGCTCTGTACCGCGCTGTCCTGACGCTGGATCCGGAAAACCAGCGGGCAGGTAACGGTATTGGCAGGATTACCCGTGTGTATCTTGATCAAGCCCGGGATGCGTTGGCCCGAAATCAGCTCGGACAGGCAGCCCGGGGGCTTGAAGCGGCAGCCGCGGTCGATCCGACAAATCCGAACGTAGTCATCCTGGGCACGCAGTTACAGCGACGGCAGTATCTTGAGGCGGAGCAACAACGTCTTCAGGCGGAGGCCGACGACAGAATCTCCAAAGCGCAGGCGATGGCCGATGAGCAAGCCTCCTTGAATCTCGCCAGCGGCGTCAAGGCTTACTACGACGGCGACTATAACCGCGCGTTTCAGTTTCTGGCACCCCTGGCTGCGGGAGGCGAGCCCCAGGCCCAGGTCCGGGCTGCACGTATGCTACTGGAGGCGCGCGGCACTGACCGCGATAAACCACGGGCTATCGCCATGTTCAGTTCCGCTCTGGCACCGGTGCAACTGGCCGCCCGTGGGGGAAGCGCCTGGGCGCAGTCGGACCTTGCCGATTACTACGTTGATGGATTCGTGATCGATAAGGATCTCGTCAGCGCGGCATTCTGGTATCGCAAGGCCGCCGAACAGGGCTACGCACCTGCACAGACCAACCTGGGATGGCTGTATTTCAATGGCTATGAGGGCGTCGCCCCCAACCGCGCGGTGGCGGTTCACTGGTTCAGCGAGGCCGCCGCCCAGGGCAACCGCACGGCCGTCAAAAATCTGCAAGCGCTGGGAGAAGAAATTCCCGGACAAGGCGGCAGTTAAACCGGAAGGCGCAACAGCAAGCGTTGCCCGAACTAGGCTTTGCTCCGTCTGACGTAGGTTCGTTTGTAGGGAATCACTCCCCGCACGCCTCCCTGGGGATTTTCAATATCCCCCCGCCGCCGTGGAATCAGATGCATGTGCGCATGAAAGATCGACTGGCCTGCGTCCCGCCCGGCGTTCACCCCGACATTAAACCCACTGACGGTCTCATCCAGATTCTCGATCCTCGCCTTCATTCCCGCCAGCATGCGGTGCATGTCCATAATCTCATCCGCATTGAGATCGAAATACGAAGCAACGTGCCTTTTGGGAATGATCAGGGTGTGATGCTCGCTGACCGGATAGCCGTCACGACGTGAATAGCAGTACTCCCCCTCTTCGATCAACTCCTCGTTGTTAAAGCCACAAAACAGGCAATCTTCCATTATTCCTCGCTAATGAATCAGGAGACACCCATCCGTCGCGCGACGCGTGCCCGGGTCATGCTGGGTAAGTGGCGGAGAGGGTGGGATTCGAACCCACGGTACCTTGCGGTACAACGGTTTTCGAGACCGCCCCATTCGACCACTCTGGCACCTCTCCGCAGATCTCGAACGCTCGGCCGATCCGCTCCAGATGGGATAAAACCGTTGCATTAATGGGGGTGCGCCCGAAGACGAAATATTTTATCATGGCCGCGGCACGCTCCCTGCCGCCGGGGGCAAAGCGTGCTGGGCTCTTGCAGCGGACGACGCACTGGCGAGGAGTTATGGAGCGCAGGACAGCGACTGATCGTCGACAATTCATCAAGGTGTGTGCAACCGCTGCGGCAACCGTGGCATCCTATCCGGAAACCCTGGTCGGTTCCGTCAACCAGGGTCAGTTTTTCAACCGGGTTCAGTTACGCGACGAGAACAACGCCCCACTGAAGGCGAATAACCTCGTTATCGATGAGAGTTATCTTTTTTTCTATCCTTATATTTCAACACCATGCTTTCTCATCCGGCTGGATAAATCCATCAGACGGGTCGTGGGTCTGACGACCCAACAGGGAACCCAATATGACTGGCAAGGTGGTGTTGGGCCCCAGAACCAGATCGTCTCTTTTTCTGCTATCTGCGCGCACAAGATGAGTCATCCGTCGGTTCAGGTGAGTTTCATCAACTACCGACCCGAAGAGGTCCAGTTTGCGGGGCACGACGACCGATTTCATCGCAGGTCCAATGTGATTTACTGCTGCTCTGAAGGCAGCGTCTACGACCCTGCGGAGGGAGGCCGGGTTCTGGGCGGGCCGGCACCTAACCCGCTCGCCGCGATTCTGTTAGAGCACGATCAGCAGACCGATGACCTCTTCGCTGTGGGCGTTGCTGGTCAATCGATGTTCGCAGCTTATCTTGAGACATTCAGCCATCGCCTGGAACTCGAGTTCAAGAACAAAGCTGTCGATCAGGCGGTAGAAGGTGCGGCAGAGGTCATCCCTCTGGATCGCTATTGCGCCCGGCAGGTGCTCTGTTAAGCCCACCTAACTGGCAAGGTCCTTCAGGATTTCGGGCTGCCCTGCTTCGCGGGCATAGTCCAGCGCGGTCCGGCCGGTCCGATCCGGCAGATCGGCACTCGCCCCGGCCCGCACCAGTATCCGCGCGATCTCCAGAAATCCAAGCGCTGCTGCACGGTGCAGTGCGGTAACCCCATCACTGTTGCGGGCATCCAGCCGCGTCTGCGGCTGCAGCAGCGCTTCGACCGCCGCCCGCCGCCCCTGTTCGACGGCATGCATGAGCGGTGTCCAGCCAAAGATATCATTGAGATTGGGATCGGCGCCGGCGCTGAACAACTGGTGAATGACCGGCGCATGGCCCTTGGCAGCAGCGAGCGCCAGCGCAGTCCAGCCATTGACGGCCTGGGTATTCACCTCCGCTCCGGCGCTGAGCAATAGCGCAACGATCTCAATGTTGCCTCCGACAGCCGCATGCATCAGGGGTGTACCACCGTTGTCGTTTTGCGTATTGATCTCTGCACCCGCTGAAACCAGGTCCGCGCTCAGTGGACCATCCGCCGCCTGAGCAGCAATCATCAGCGCAGTCTTGCCCTGCCCGTTGCTGAGGTGGACCCCGCTAAAGCCCTCCTGGCGGAGCATCGTCAACGCCTTTGCGTCACGAGCCTCAATCGCCTTTACCCAGGCCCGGCTCAACGCGCCATCGCCCGCGACTGCGGGGAGGCACCAGGCGCACAAAGCCGTGGCGATAAACAGATTTGTGAAATGTTGTTTCAGCCAAACCACGGATCTATGCTTGATGATGTTTACCGGCAGCCCGGGACGCTCGAAAAACGAGGGCCGCGTACAGCGGCCCTGTATGATCTCCGATGACCCGGACGGCGACTACCGGAGAGAACGCTCTATCCTAGGATTCCTTGGTGCCATCACCTTCGATCTCAGCATACCAGCGGTCATGATGCTCCTCGGCCCAGCTGGCGTCGACCTTTCCACTGGTCATGCTCGACAGCGTACCCGGCACAAAGAAGACCGCAAGGAAGATATGCCCAAACACCAGTGCGATAAAGAGAATCGCAATGACCGTATGAATGACATGGGAGAATTCCATCACATGCCGGTACTGGCTGAAGTCCGGAGAGACGCTGACAATCCAGGATGCGATCGCGGGAAAATCCAGAATGTATCCCGTCACCGACACCCCGATGCCGAGGATGATAGTGAGCCAGAAAAGCATCTTCTCGCCGCCGTTAAACATTCCGGCGCTGGCATGCGTTTTGCCGATCATACCGCCGCCTTTGAGGAACCACATGAGATCCCCTTTCTCGTAAAGATTGTTGCGCACCAGATTGAAGAAAATAAGGACAATCGCCAACGGAAACAGTAGGCCGAGGAGGTTATGG
Organism: Proteobacteria bacterium UBA2133; assembly: GCA_002327725.1. GTDB lineage: Bacteria > Pseudomonadota > Gammaproteobacteria > Arenicellales > UBA868 > UBA868. Next base: position 3,150 of record DCXP01000029.1, on the reverse strand, counting down.
AGTTCTTTTGAAGCCGAGGCAGTCACGCCGAATGCGGACTTTCCGATCAACGGAATCAACAGCGATTTTCCGAACAAGAGAACCAGGCCGGTGAGGCCCAGAATGATGAAGAGTCCCGCCAAAAACCAGTGAATCACCCGGGCGCTTACTGAGTGCCGCTGCACTTGTACTCCGGCAGCGCCTGATCTGAGCGTAACCGGGCCGCGCACCGCATAGACGGCACCGATGATAAGCAGCACCATGATGAGGAGGTCGCCCCCCTGTGGAATCAGTTTCTGATTCCGGATGGACATCCAGCGCTCTCCCTCCTGGTTCACTAGAACGGCATTGTCATGGCCGCCGACCTGGGTAACTGCGGGCGAGTCCAGATGCCCCCGAACCGCACGCCACAGATCTGCGCCCGGATTGGGGTTATTGATCGCGGCGGGCGCCTCCTCGGACTGGGCCAGTACTGGGCCCAGGGGTGCAAGTCCTAGGACAGGCAAGGCAAGAAACCACAGGATCGGGGCCCAAGATCGAAAGTTAGTCACGTTCTACTCCTTAACTGAACTTATAGAAACTACAACGTTCACCCAACGTCAGGAACACGGGCTTAGATCATAGCGTCATTAGGACGAGCCGACGGCCCAACCATCGGTTGCATGCTCCAGCAACCGCGGCAACTGGCGGTGACACGATCAAGGCGCCCGACCTGTGGGGATGTGGGCGACGGTGGCAGCGAAAACCGCTGCCACCGTCGGGAACCACTGTCAAAGACCGGCAGGTGACTGCTAGCCCTTGATCCCCTGCTTGTCGTAGGCAACACCCCAACCCCATTGCATCGCCCCGGCACCACGGTACATGATGCGTTCGCGGAAGATGTCCGAAACCTTGGCGCCATCACCAGCCAGCAAGGCCTTGGTCGAGCACATTTCAGCACACAGCGGCAACTTCCCTTCCGCCAGGCGGTTACGGCCGTACTTGCGGGACTCCTCGGCCGAGTTGTTCTCGTCCGGGCCACCCGCACAGAAAGTACATTTGTCCATCTTCCCGCGTGAACCGAAGGCGCCGGCGTCGGGAAACTGCGGAGCGCCGAACGGACAGGCGTAAAAGCAGTAACCGCAACCAATGCAGATATCCTTGTCGTGCAATACCACACCATCGTTGGTGGTATAGAAGCAGTCGACAGGACACACTGTAGCGCACGGAGCTTCCGAGCAGTGCATGCACGCCACTGAGATAGAACGCTCGCCGGGATCACCATCATTGATGGTGACCACGCGGCGACGGTTCACACCCCAGGGTATGTCATGCTCATTCTTGCACGCAGTGACGCAGCCGTTGCATTCAACGCAGCGTTCGGCGTCGCAAAGGAACTTCATTCTAGCCATGAGTTATATCCTCCTTCAGGCAACGCTGATGCGGCACAGGGAACACTTGGATTCCTGCATCTGGGTGACTGAGTCGTAGCCGTAGGTCAGCGCCGTGTTGGCCGCCTCACCGAGTACAAATGGGTCGGCTCCCGCCGGATACTTACTGCGCAGATCTTCACCTTCTAGGTGTCCACCAAAGTGGAATGGCAGAAAGACAACGCCGGGTGAGACCCTCCGTGTGACAAGTGCCTTGACCTTGAGTTTGGCCCCCTCGGCCCCTTCAACCCAGACCATCTGCCCATCACGAATACCGTGGTTATTAGCATCCGTCGGGTGAATCTCAGCGAACATATCCTGCTGCAACTCAGCCAACCACGGGTTCGACCGGCTTTCATCGCCCCCGCCCTCGTACTCCACCAACCGCCCGCTGGTCAGGATCAGCGGATATTCCTTGGAGTGATCGGTCTGTTGAATTGACGCATAGCGGGTTGGCAGACGATAGTGCCGCTTCTTGTCTTCGTAGGTCGAGTATTTCTCGAGCAGGTCACGGCGATTGGTATAAAGCGGCTCACGATGCACTGGCACCGGGTCCGGGAAAGTCCAGACCACCGAACGGGCCTTAGCATTACCAAAGGGCGCGCAGCCATGCTTTATTGCCACCCGCTGGATACCGCCTGAGAGGTCCGTCTTCCAGTTCTTGCCGTCAGCCGCTGCCTTCTCATCATCTGTCAGGTCATCCCACCAGCCGAGTTGTTTGAGCAACTTGTGATCGAACTGCGGGTAGCCATCCTTGATTTCTGAACCCACTGGGTAGGAGCCGTTGGCCAGCAGACTCTCGCCGTTGCGTTCCACACCAAAGCGGGCCCGGAAACACAGGCCACCATCTGCGACCGGCTTGCTCGGGTCATACAGATTCGGCGTACCGGGATGGCCCATTTCAGGCGTACCCCAGCACGGCCACGGCAGGCCGTAGTACTCACCGTCGCACGGGCCACCCTCGGCCTTGAGCGTAGTGACGTCGAAGGTACCCCAGTTAGCCTGTTGCTTCTTCATCCGCTCGGGGCTCTGGCCGGTATAGCCGATGGTCCACATACCGCGGTTGAATTCGCGGGTGATGTCCTCGATCAACGGCTCATCGTTTTCGACCTTGATATTCTTGGTGAACTCCGCGCCGAACTCGAGTTTAGTGGCCAGCTTGTGCATGATGGTGTGATCGGGCAACGACTCGAACATCGGTTCGATCACCTTGTCCCGCCATTGCAGCGAACGGTTGGAAGCCGTGATTGAACCGTAAGTCTCGTACTGGGTTGCCGCCGGCAACAGGTAGACCCCGTCGGTGCGGTCGTGCATCACCGCGCTGACCGTCGGGTACGGATCAATAACTACCATCAGGTCGAGCTTTTCCATGGCCTTTTTCATTTCCAGGCCACGGGTTTGGCTGTTGGGTGCGTGACCCCAGAACACCATCGCCCGGACGTTATCGCGTTGACCGATATTGGCCTTATCTTCCAGCACGCCGTCGATCCAGCGCGATACCGGGATACCCTTGTAATTCATCGGGTGCACCGGCTTACCCTTGTCGCCTTCTACTTCGGTAGGATCAAAACGGCCCTTAACCCACTCGTGGTCCAGATCCCAGACCCGCGACCAATGCTTCCAGGAACCCGTCGACAGGCCGTAGTAGCCGGGCAACGAGTGCGAAAGGATACAAAAGTCGGTTGCGCCCTGGACGTTGTCGTGGCCACGGAAGATGTTGCAGCCGCCGCCAGATTTGCCCATGTTGCCCAGCGCCAGTTGG
>DCXP01000041.1 GCA_002327725.1 Proteobacteria bacterium UBA2133 | reverse complement strand
TGTGCTGTGGCGCTTGAGACGCTAAAGATTTATGAAGAGCGTAACATCCTTGATCACGTCAAAAGTGTAGCGCCGCATTTCCAGGAGCGGCTCGCCGAATTCGGGACGAGCCCGATTGTCGGTGAGGCGCGAGGCGTCGGTCTGATTGGTGCGCTTGAACTTGTCATGGACAAATCAACGCGTGATCAGTACCCGCCCGAGATCAAAGCTGGAGCCCAGGTGGCCGCATCAGCACTTGCGAAAGGACTCATTGTGCGCGCACTTCCCGGGGATGTTATCGGTATCTGCCCTCCGCTCATCATTACAAAAGCGCAGATCGACGAACTGTTTGACGCGCTGGCTCGTGCCGTCAGCGAGACGGCGAACCTGCTCAAACAAGCGGCCTAAACTGGACTCCGTCATGCAGTCCACCCAGTTCGGACACTGCCGAGTCGCCTTGCGAGTGCTATGTGCGCTGCTTTTGTTGGGCAGTTTTTCGGCAAGCAAGGCCGATCCCTCTATTGGCGTATGGCTAAGTGCTACGGTCGAGAAAGGCTGGCCGGTAGAAAGCGGTTCAAACCGGTTCGGATGTAACGACAAGATTTATGCCGTCATCGACCTCGTTGGACTTGAGGGCGGGGAACACCGCCTGCAGGCAGATTGGACTGATCCGGGCGGCAAAATCCGCGAGCATATCGACTATCCCTTCAATGGTGCAGGCGCCACACGCATTACCATCTGGCTGAAACTGCATCCACCCAAAGGCTCCGCGCTTTTCAGTTTTTTCAGCCCCGCCCTGGGGATGGATGACTTTATCGGTCTCTGGCAATTGGCCGTCCGGGTGGACGACGATGCCCGTCTTGATACGCAGTTCGAGGTGCTCTGCTGAGTGCGGCTGCCTATGTTGCGGGCAGTCTGCCCGGCTCCCATCAGGACTCAAGGAAACCTTTTAAATAAGCAATCTAATACGGATGGCCCAAAGACAGATAAACGCCATCGTTATCGTCTTTCCCTACAACATACTCAGCACGAATCACAATCCCGGCCTTTTTCCGCAGAAGATAACTGACGCCCGCGCCAAGAGCCGGATAAATAGCGTCCCCGGTATCGCACGCCTCTACATCTTCGTAGAGGCATCCCACTCCACCATAAATTACTACACCCCACTTGTCCTTCACCTTAATTCGATTGTCTAGCGTCAGATGCATGTAATTGGGTTTAAGCTGCATGCCTCTTACATAACCCCTAAGCGAGACAGATGAGTGTCCGCTTTTGGGTGCGTCGTCGGTCCAGCGACCCTGAAACTGGGTTGCCAATACATACCGGTCACTCAGTCGGCGGTAGTCGCTGAATTCTCCGTTGTAGGCATCAAAATTTTCTTCACCGCCTAGACTCTCGCGATAGGCAGTATTGTGGATCAGGAAACGCCGTCCACTCGTTGCGTTTCGCTTATTGTTGCGGGAGTCATACTCGATAACCATGCCAACACCTGCCGAATCCATGCCCGTGAGTCCAATCTCATCGAATTTTTGCTCCCACAGACTCTCTGCCTCAATGACATAGTTTGTCGAGAGGAACTGTCCTCCGAAAAACCAATGGGATCCAACAGCGTGGGTATACCGGGCGGCGAATGCTTTCACATTATCGGTAGTCTGGACAGGGATCCCAGTTTGCTGGTAATCCTCGTAGTCATTGTTTACCTTGCCGCTGGTTATCGCAGCGCTCAACCGCTGTCTGTCCCCATCAAAAAAAGTCTGCGCGAATAGCGTGCCAAAGTACGAATCCGATGCACTATAAAGGCCTGAAGCGCCAAACATCGAAGGGGTAGACTTTTGATCAAACTGATATAGGTATCCTGCGAGACCCCCAACAGAAGTATCCATCTTGGGGTTGCTGGTCAACAGCGGCACCATCAACCAGGGTGACGGCTTCTCAGGAGCCGCAGACCCCTCGTCCGCATAAATCCAGCCGCTCACCGCACAAGCCGCGATAAAAACCACCACTACAACCGAGCGGTTCCAGATTTGTCGGGCAACCACCATCAGCGCTCTCCCAGTTAGGTGCCAGGGCCCTCACTTGTGATAGCCCTGGCAACTCATGATCCATATCAGTTTACAGGCTCAATTTCTCCCGGGCGCCAGGTTTGTTTGAACCAGGGCTCCAATGGGCCGTACAAACGCAGGCAGATAAACCACCCCTTGCCGGGAACGGTCTGAATCCAGTTGGCTTCTTTGCCGTTGGGTGCTTTAGGCCCAAACCAGATTGTGGTTGATCCATCGTCGTTTTTCACGAGATCGCGGTTGCGCTCGTTATTTTTCGAAGGATAGGGCTGATCAGTCTGGAGCATGGAGCGGGTCTGCGGATCATAGACCACCAGAGACCAAAAATCCTTTGCCGGCACATCCCCGGGGATAGTGATTTGATAGTCGTTCGCGCCATCGAGGTAACGGCCCTTAGAGTCCAGGGCAGCCAATGCATACTGGGATCCTGCACCGATCATTTCCAGCACCATCGCCGGTGTATTCACCGTAGCGATATAGAAGAACACAGTGCGCGCGTCCCTATTGCGACCACCCTTGCCGTCGTTTAAAAGCCATTGATAGTTTCCGCCGTCAAAAGCGGTAAACCATGCGCTTTCCTCACCGTAGATATAGATAGTCTCAGACCGTGGACGGAAAGCGAGGGCACGTGCGGTGGCGTTGGCAATAGCGACACCGTCCTTCAGGAGCGCACGCATCCGAGCGTCGGGGGCAAACTCCTTGCCCTTTTCAATCCCGATACTCGCAAGATTTCCCCGCAACTCATCATCAAGAAACTCCAGCGGCTCCCGCTGAATCACCTCTGCGATTTCTTCAAAGAAAGTCTCATCGTTCGCGTGGACCGTGTTCATGACAATCCCCGTGCCGTTGACCACTTCGAGTTGGGGGGGATTGTCTTTTCGAGATAACGGATAAATTTTTAAGCCATTGGTCCACATGTCCACCGCAGCGTCGGTCTTACCATCCACAAGAAAACCCCTTAAGGGCAACCAGTTAACGTAGGTGGGGCTCTCGACCGAGAAATACCCCTCTGGCACCTCTCCCTCGTAGCCGGGAGGTAGGATCAGATACTTACCCCCTTTGCCTCGGTCAGGTCCAGGCGCACCCATATCGATCACGAAACGAAAGTACGCATCGTTTACCGTTCCCGGCCCTGCTCCCGGAGGAATCTCAACCACGGTGGCTCCGTCACGCTGCAGGTCCAGCATACCGATGGCGTAGATCGTGTCAGTGTTGCCCGTGAGGAAGAGGGAATTCGAATCCATGAGATCGTTGTAGAGCAAGATCTTGTGCGAGGCATCCACGCCGACTGATTCCATTCCTCGGCGCAATCCTTCAATCGACGCGAGCGGCACCATATCCAGAAAGATCTGGGTCGCACGAACCCGATCGAGGTTGTCGTACACCTTGGTGACTGTTTCCTCATCAGGCATGCCATCGAAAAAATTCAGCGTGCCGATCGAGGTCTCGACGGAATCGGGGGTCAGAATCGATTCCGGAATCAGAGTATTGAACCCCGGCGTTGCGTTCTGGGATAACGCTGTGCCGGAAACCAGGACGCCGGCCAGGGCAAGAGCCATTCTTGTAGCCATACTTGAGTCTCCATTCAAAAACATATCTTCAATTTAACTCCACCAATCAACAAACCCTATTTCTGCACGCAAGCGATTCACACGGATTTGCTATTATCTTTGATGATCTGATAGTTTATCTGCGGTACTTTTTACTGAACCATGGAATATAAACGGGATGCTTGTACGAAAAATCATCACTGTTGCTAATGGATTTATTTTCAGCGCAGCAACGTTCCCGGCATTGGCCTTCTCACTTGCTGTATCGGTTGGCGCCGCTCCTGCGAAGACACCGGTTAACTCGACCGTAACTGTCCATCAGACGCTCTCAGTAATAGCCGGCAACTCGCATGTGTATTTCCAGCATGGAAAGATGCTGAGCCGGATAGAGCATACCTATGACCCGTATTGTTATTTCTCAATGAAGCGTCCGCGGGCCGAAATGAAATCACCCACCAGCATCTTGCCTGCGACTTTCACGGTAAAAAAACAATTCCGCCGCAAGGAGCAGACGGCGCATCGTGGGACAATGCTCGCATCATCAGTCACCATTGGGGTGGGCTCGCACTGGTGGCTCGCGCTCAACGAAGGGGGGCCGCAGAATCTCAATCACCATCTTCGGCTGGCTCCATCAGATCAGCCCCAGGTAACTGCGCTCGTATGCGGCGTATATGCAGATCCGACAGAACGAACCACGCCGTCGTTCGCGGAGATGGTCGAGGCCCTGGGCACATTTGTGACGATCCAAAAAGCCGGCTAACAAGGCCCGTTTTTTATTTTGGGAACATAAACTGCAGTTGCAGGCGCAGCTGCCAGTCGGCACCGTTGGTCGGCTTCTCAATATTATGGTAGAGGCTGATCTGCCCGTTCACGGGAGCGTTTCCCAACTTGAAAATCTTGCCGTAGCCAAGGCCTAACGGCACGGTCCATTGCTCGCCGCTGTCCGCCTCCCAGTTGGCGTTGATTACGGGTGCGCTGGTGAAATAGCGACCCCCCGGCAGGTTGTAATTTAAGAAAGGCTGTAACGTCATCAGATTGATGTCGGCGGCACCGGAACCAGAGACCGACCAGATGTTGTTGATAAGCCCTCCGTAAACCCAGGGTCCATTAAAGGTGAGAACCACGGCACTCGGGCCAAGGCCCCACTTATCCGCAGTCAGTGCATCACTTCCGGTTGGCAAAAGGGCCGCGGGGCCCACACCCCAAATCCACTTACCGCTGGCTTTTGGCGAGAAGAATCCGGTGAATGAGATATCACCAAGGCCATTCTCGCGGGAACCCGCAGCACTCAGCGCTGGCTGGGACATCACCGGGATGATAGTTCGTGTAATAAAGTTCCAGTTATCGTTCCATTCGATAGGCCAAACCGGCTGAATGTTCAGGATATTCTGGGTTTTTTCCTGAGGGCCGAAATTCGTATTGGTATTGTTCTGAAACGGCAAACTAATCATTGACGCAAGCGGGTTTTGCGCCGCCTTCGCCAGGTCGGTTGCGTCAGGCTCATCCGACATGCTGACAGGTGCGAAGGCCAGGAATACGATCATTCCCACAGCAACTTTGCAAGGCAAACCTCGTTGCCTCTTCATGCGGCTCCTCCTTTTCCGTTCATCACTAACCCCGGCACCTCTAGATTTGGCTCAAGCACCGGGTATCAACGCCAGCGCCGAAGCCAGGCATGCCCGGTACGGTAACTAGTTGCGCCTGGAGGTACGACGCGATGTTCATCGCGCTACCCGCCGATTGCTATCTGCTTTTGCTTCCTGAAAAGCCAGCGATACCCAACCCTCCCCGTTTAGGGCCCCGGCTTTGATATTGACTGAACCAACGAGCAGCAGGCCCATAACTGCCGACAAGAATACTCCGGACTTCATCGCTTTCGGTATCATTTATTACCTTGCATGGGGACAACTCCAAGGGATCAGCACCAAGATGATCCACAACTCTGTCGTTTGGCCGTCCTGCGTGAAGTGCGCCGAGCAACCCGCCTGTTCTGACTGGCCTCAGCATCGTTAAAAGAGATTGCAACCCAAGTACCAGTGCCGTTCACCTCAACCTGCAGCGGCTGAAGCACTATGAGCAACAGCCCAAACAATGCAACAACCCATATTCTTGATACCTTCATAAGATTCTCCAAAAGATTCGTCAGATTAGAAATTAATGTGTGGGCTGCATGTCGATGAATTTCGCCTGGGCGTACCCTTCGGGTGCGCTCAGCACAAAGGTTTGGTCATTGATGCTCGGATTGAGATTCCAGTTTGAAAATGTCATCTCAAACTCGGGTGCGCCCGCCATCCACTTGGAGGTAATCAGGTACTTCGATGGAAGCATATCGCTTTCATTGATCCAAAGATGCCAATCTACGTCGGGGCCTCGGAACACCACGTAATGACAGGCTGCGCCAGCAACCGGCGCGATACCTAGGTAATGCGCCTCCTGCACTTCTGCGAGCAGCTCTTCTGCTACATCCTTATAGAAAAGGTCACGCCCGGGAAGGTAGGCCCCCGCTTCCTTGGTGAGCACATCCATGACTTCGTCATTCGTTCCCGAAATTGGGACCGAAACGAATACTTTGGCCTTGTCTCCGATTCCATAGACATTATTGCCATCGTAGGCGACCTGCTGTTTAAGCAAGGCCCCAGATCGGGAGAACTTAAACCCTTTAGCGCGACTTAGAACGACTGACCCTTCACGCAGGGTTCGGATTTTCAGCCCTTGGCTGAGTACTGCCTCCTCTGCGATAGCGATATCAACCGAGATGGCCTCGGCCTTCGCCAGCCGACCCAACGACTCAGCAGCAAGTGCAGTTGGGTCGGCATCGCTGTGGGCCGTCGCCGAGGCCACAGCGAGTGCCAATGCAAAACTTAACTGGGAAATCTTCATAGTTCTATCCGCCTCAGTGAATGTTTCGGTCTTACTAGAAAAAAGTGACTTCCATAACAGGCTGTTAGTAAGACAAGAAAAGGTTATATCGCTATTGTTTAATATCTGGCAAGTAAAACCCTAAACTATCTCTGGGAATTATTCCCCAGAACCAGTATGGATATAGCGTCACGATAATATCCAATCATTGGTTAAAAGCTGCACCCTATGATGGATCAGGAAACACCGCTCAGGCCCGATCCGACAGATAACAGGCTAAAGATGCTATTAGAATCGGGTGGCTCGTCTAGGAGGTTTCAATGAAAAATTATCTGGCTCGCTTACTCGCCGGCCTTGTGGTCGTCCCGCTCTTTTTTCTGTGGTCCGGCGACACCCTCGGCCCCGCTACCGCGTTTGCCCAGGATGTGGTGACAGCAGATCCGACGGCGGTTCTTGATCAGGACTTGAGTGCTGACGAAAGACAGGAATTGCTCGCGCGCCTTAGCGATGAACAGGTCCGTGCCATGGTGTGGAACCTGATCAGCACCTCTGAAACAGAATCTGCTCCGGCCGATCCGGTTGTGATGGAACTCACGACGATCACCAATCGCTTCCGTGACGGAATGGCGGCCAGATTACAGCAAGTGCCTGGCATCGCCAGTGTACCCGCTGTTGTCGCCGCTGCGATGACCCCTCCGGGTGCTGGTGCGGGAACCCTCTGGCTGGTGACTCTGTATTTGGCAGGGATTCTTCTGATCGGGTGGATTGCACAAATGCTTTTCAAGAAAGTCAGCCGGCGGATTCCTGAAACACTGTCTGCGGCCAGTGACAAGAACTTCCCGGTGAGGCTGGGCCGGCGCCTCGCGTTGCTGATTTACGACGTGTTCCCGCCTGTGGTCTTTACTGTTGCCGCCTACACCGCATTCCTGCTCGCCTACCGCGGTCACGAACCGAACCGGTTGCTGATGATGGGTTTACTCGCAGGAATCCTCGTTGCCTGGCTACTCAGCCAACTCGTCAATTTTGTCTTTTCTCCAAACCGGCCAGACTGTAGACTGACCGCGCTCAACGATGAAAATTCAAAACTTCTGAGTTCGCGAGTCTCCTGGGTTTTTATCGGCGGGTCGGCGCTTTACTTTTTTCAGGCCTATCTCGGCGCTGTGGTTTCTCCGTTTGAGAAGATCATTCTGGTTGGGTCAATCAATCTGGTCGGCGGCCTTACGCTCATGGGCCTTATTATTGTTGTCGTATGGATGGTCCGCCAACCTGTCAGCGCACTCCTGCTGTCCGGTAACCCGCCCGGCCTTCTCCGCAAGACTTTTGCCGGAATCTGGCCTCTGGTCGGAACCGCGTCGGTGGTGCTACTGACCCTTATCGGGTTGTTCGCCGCCGTGGGATTGGGGCAACCTGGGGTTCTCCTATCGGTACTCAAGACCCTGCTGCTAATGCTTGTGGCACCACTGCTGTTGGGCGCGGTTGGGCCCTTTGTCCGCGAATGGGGTGCTCCTGAACCGAGTGAGGACCCCGCGGTGCCTCAACGCCAAGCCGCGCGTGACGGGGTCGTCCAAATCATCCGGCTTATTATCCTGGGCGCAAGCGTTCTTCTCCTGGGACGAATCTGGAATGTTGATCTCGTTGCATTGACGACATCCCAGCTGGGAGAGCAAATAACGCAATCCACGGGCCAGATACTGGTCACTGTGGTAATCGCATACCTTGTCTGGACCATCACCAAACGCTGGATCGCTTCCCAGGATAACGACCCGATGGACAGCGATGGACAAGACAGCGACGCCCACGCGGGGAGCGACCCCGGAGGTCAGGGCCTCTCTCGGATAGCAACGGTACTGCCCCTGCTTCGAGGCTTCCTTCTGGTTACTATCGTTACCGTTTCCGTGATGGTGGTACTCGCCAGCCTCGGGGTCAACATCGGGCCATTAATTGCTGCGGCCAGCGTGCTTGGGCTCGCAATCGGATTTGGCGCACAAAGCCTGGTGGCAGATATTATTTCAGGGATATTTTTCCTGGTCGATGATGCCTTTCGTAAAGGGGAATACATCGATGTCGGGGGAAACACCGGAACCGTCGAGCAGATCTCGGTCCGCTCGATGCAGTTGCGTCATCACAATGGACCGATCCATACCATTCCTTACAGCCAGATCAACACCCTGACCAACTTCAGCCGCGACTGGGTGATCATGAAGTTCGAATTGCGCATTCCTTTTGAAGAGGACGTGGAGAAGGTGCGAAAACTCATCAAAAAGGTCGGGCAGCGACTGCTGGAAGACCCGGAACATGGTCCTCAGTTTCTGGAGCCGCTCAAGTCTCAAGGTGTCAACCGGATGGATGACTCTGCGTTTGTCGTGAGGTGTAAATTCTCAGCCAAACCTGGAAATCAATGGGCGCTACGGCGTGTGGCCTACGCTAAAATCCAGTCAGCTTTTGCGGAGGCGGGGATCAAGTTCGCGCCAAAACGGGTCGTGGTCGAGGCCATTACCCCGGCTCTGGCAGCAGCCGGGGCGGCTGCTCAGGAACCGTTAACGGAGAATCCACCGACTCCCGGGGATGACAGAGGATGATGCGCTTGAAAGTTATCCAACGCGGCCTACTGGCCATACTGCTGCTTTGCAGCGCTTCGGCTGCCATGGCACAGAACGCTTTGTTTCTTCGCGATTCGCCGCTGGCATCACTCGCCGGTGCCGAGCTTGACGCCCTGCTCGATGAAATTGGCCACACCCTTGATACCGCCGAACTCCATACCCCGGTGACCTGGCAGACGACAGACAGGCGTCTGAGCAGCATATGGACAGTAACGGAGGATTACCAGAAGCAGGATCTCTCCTGTCGGAAAATGACCCTTGAGACGACTAAGGCCGGTGAAACCTCTTCAACCAGTTACGGGTTCTGCAGGGTGGATAACAACTGGCTGTTTGATCTCGAGTAAATGGCCTGCATCGATCATGTTTTCTTTCAACATCCGGATCGCTAAGCCCCTTTTAGAGATGATCGCATGCGACTGATTATCTTCTGTCTGGCCCTCGGTTTCTGTCAGTTGACCTTCGCTGACAGAAAAGGGGACGACGATATTAGCCGGGTCGACGAGATTCACGGCGACTGGTCAGAGTGGGTGCTGGAAACGGCCAACCGGGTTGACGGATTTTTCTCAAATACCCAAGCGAGTGAGGCGGACCAGAAAACCCGGCTGCGCGCTTTTGTCCGTGTCCGCTATGACGGCAACGAGGGGGCGAAACTCAGCCCCGGGGTGCGGGCTCGAGTCTCTTTACCGATGACGGAGAACCGACTGAAGCTCATTCTCGGTGATGACGAGGACGAAGGTCGAATCAATGACCTCGACAGTAACCAGCAGAATATCAGTCTGCAGATCAGGGGCCCGCGCGAGACGGCTTTAAAGCAGGTCCGTTTTGATATTGGTATCCGGCGCCGGGACGGGCAATACCAGCCTCATGTGCGGGCCCGTCACAGCAAGGCCTTCAAAACCGGCGGCCCGTGGGTGCCGCGGCTGACAAACTCCTTTTACTATTTCACCAAAAGCAAGTTCGAGTATCGGGGCCAGGCGGATTTCGATCGCGTCATCGGTTCGGACTACTTCTTCCGTCCGTCTACGGTACTTCGCTGGTACGAGAACAATTCGGGCGAGTGTGATGATGGCTGGTGTCTTGACCAGTATTTCAGCCTGTATGAAAAATTGCGGCGCTCAAAAGCAGAAGCAATCGCCTATGATGTCGAGGTATTCCTGCGGGATAAGCCTGAACTCACCCTTCATGACGCGGTCCTGAAGGTGCGGTACCGCAGAATGACAAAGAAAAAATGGCTGTTCTGGGAGCTTGAGCCGGCAGTTCACTTCCCTTCGGACTATGACCACGACACTACCTTTCGGTTTACCGTGCGGCTCGAAGGCATCTTTGGCTACGACACGACCGTCGACATCAACGAAAACTTCATGCCAGTCAAGGCGCCCTGGCAAAATGACAGCCAGCCGGCCGACTGACGGAGCGCTATCTACAAGCGCTGCGCGTTGAAGTACATCTTGTACGCCACAAAATATTTGTTGATATTGCGAACATAATCGACGGTTTCGCGACCGATCTTTTCCGCTGCAATGACCTCAACATTCCCAAACCATCTGTTGGGATCAAAACCACGTTCGTTCGCAAGGCTTCGCAGCCGCCGGATCCGGTTCGGTCCCGCGTTATACGAGGCCCAGGCAAAATCCATCCGGGCGGCGGGATCAACCTTTGGATCATCAAAATAGTGCTTGAGCAGGAAGGCCATGTACTTTGCACCTGCATGGATGTTGTCCTCGAGCGTGCTGATGTCATCGATACCGACATTTTTGTCGGCAGCGGTACTGGGCAGCAGCTGCATGACGCCAATCGCCCCTGCACTGCTGACCGTCGATTGATCAAGCCTTGATTCCTGATATGCCTGCGCCACGAGTTCTAGCCAGTCAATGCTATACTCCTGCCCGTAAATCTCAAACAGGTTTCGCATATTGCGCAGCCGCCCTCGATCTTTTTCAGACAACGGATTGGTGATCCACCGATTCTTCTGGTAGTAACGGGTAAAAAGAATATTCCCCAGAAGTGAGCCTTTACGGTTTTTCGCGACAAACTGATTAAGGCTGGCCAGCAATTGAGAACTGCCCTGCCGAACCGCCCAGGCGATCTCTCCGCCCTGGTGTACCGCAAGTTCCGGATAAATTTGGATCTGTTTCAGTAACGCCCCCCAGATGGTGGCGATGTGCTTATCTGCGATTGCAAGATCAATCGCCCCGGCATCGAGCATCTCCAGGATGTCTTCGGTGCTGAGTTTCTCTTGGGCCTCATAAATCTGAACCGGAGCGAGTCCCTTACCGGCAAAGTGCTGGTTGAGACGCTCAAGGTGTGTGACGTAACTCGAGCCCATTCTGGCGACAACGGTTCTTCCCGACAGGTCATCCAGTGAAGGCAGGGGTTCATTATTTTTTCGACCGACGATCACTTCGTCGACAGCCTTGAGATATGGCTCGGTGAAGTCCACCTGCGAGCGCCGTTGTGGTGTGATGGTGAGCCCCGCTGCCGCGATATCACCGTGTCCGGCAATGAGTTTTTCCAGCAGTTGATCGAACGGCACCGGTATAAAGATCAGCTTGACCCGGTCCTCAAGGGATTGGACTGATGTATTGAGTGCCTTTTCGTACTCCATCAGCAGATCATATTCAAAGCCGCGCGGCATGCCCTGATCAAAGAAAAAATTCGTCCGCCCATAAGACACCAACACTCTTAAGAAGCGCCGCTCTCGGATCTGGTCGAGATCTCCAAAAACAGGCTGCTGTGCGCGCCTCAGGAGTTGGTCTGACTCCCTGCTTTCGGGTAAGCCTGCGTCTTCTCCCTGAATCCGAATTTTCGATTCCGAAATCCCTGGATCAAGGCGAAGCCTTAGGTCCAAGGATACTGAGACGGTGCGATTGCCCGAGTCGGCGTTTGATGATTCCGACACAGCGTCCCCGTCGGCAACGGTTTTTGGGGCGGCTGATTCGTCCGAGCAGGCGCTGACCAGCACGAAAGTCAGCGCCATCATGGCGGCAAAAAATGACTTGAAAATGGCGTTGACGTTCAGAAGCCGTCTGGAAAATTGCACGGGAGGGCCCTCAAGGCAGGCCGGCGACCGATGAATTCATCAGCCACAGGTGTGTGCTGCCTCGCATAGATGGTTAAGCTTCTGGCGAGCAAGATCTCTCCCCAGAAGGCCCAGACCACAATCAGGAGCCGCGACCAGCCGCTCAGGATCAATATGCATTAATGCCGCCTGCAGCCGATCACGAATTGCCTCGACCGGTTCCACTTCGCTTTTGGCGATCGCCACGACACCGAGAATCACTGATGTGCGCTCAAACTGCTCGAGCAGTTTGAGATCATTGTACCGATGGGCATCCTCGAGCGATACGGCATCAATCGATGAGTCCTCGATGGCTCCCGCGAGGTCCATATAACTCTGGCGGTCGGCTTTGGGGTAATCCGTACTGTCGAGCCGATCGGGATAACCACAACACATATGAACGGTCCGGACGACACCGGCCGGACACTTGTGAAAAGCCCGTTCCAGGTGGTCAAAACCAAAATCAATTGCATCGGCCGGCTTGCGGGCAAACAGGGGCTCATCGATCTGAATATACTGGCATCCCGCTGCAGCAAGATTGAGTACTTCCTTATTGAGGGCATCGGCAAGGTCAGCACCGCGGCGCCTGGGCCCGTCGTAGTAAGCATCAGCCGTGGTATCGCCGATGGTCATTGGTCCCGGCATGGTGATCTTTACTGGGCGCCGTGTCAGTTTCTGCGCCCGACGCCAATCATGCTTGAGAAACGGGTCTAGCGCGCGAACCGGCGCTCTAATCGTCGGCAGGCGAGCCGCATAGGCGCCGTTGCGTAAGCTTTTTTCAGTCAGGTTTGAAAAGTCGATGCCCTCAAGATGCCTGCAGTGGTAGTGGATGTAATTCTCCCGAGGCACCTCACCGTCGGTGGGAATATCAATCCCGGCATGCTCCTGGTCAGCAATGACCTCGGCGACACCTTCGCTAATAATGCGTTCGGCATCATTGCCCATGGCCGCCATTGCATCCGCCCACCACTTCGTGGGGTCTCGGGTATCCGTCCCTTCCGGGGTGGTAAACCAGTCAGGCAGCGCTACAAATTCTGGTTTGGGATACGCACCGATACAGGTGGTTTGGATCATGCTGGCGGGCCTTTGTTTGGAAAATGAAAGCCGACTATCGATCAGCGTTCAAGTCGGGTTGGCCAAAGCGCCTCGGGTCAATCATTTTCCGAGGCCGAATCCACCTGCTGGCCGAGATTGGTTGGGGCGAAGATGTTCTGGTATTGGCGGCCGGCCTGGTTTGCCTCTACCGCTGCCTCTGCACCGGATGCGTCGTCGTCACCCGAGTCCGAATCCACCTGCTGGCCGAGATTGGTTGGGGCGAAGATGTTCTGGTATTGGCGGCCGGCCTGATTTGCCTTCAGCGCATCGCTGCCTTCCTCAAGCGATTTCTCCTGTTCACGTCGAGCCCGTGCTTCTGCGATGCGCTGGCGGGTCAACGCTTCGGAACGCTTTTTCTTCTCATGGGCCACCTCGACCTTGCACTGATCGACATCGTAGGCCCGTGCCATCCATACGCTACCCAGCATGGCCACAAAAGCCATCGTGGTCATCGCCATGACGGGCACACGCATGGGCCGGCCCTTCGCCGCACCCCCACTTTTTTCCTTGCCTGAGGCGATCACCTCACTTTTCAGTCTCTGCTTGGCCTCACGCTTCTTAAACTGCTCGTGCACCAGTGCAGCCAGCAGAGTCAGAGCGATTATGATCACGGCAAGGGCGCTGATCGAGGGATTGATCCCATAACGGACCTTGCTGGCGAGTACCGTGGTGAGCGTGCTCTCCGATACGATCGTGAAGACGGTTGTATTGTAGTTTTCAAAGGAAGCCAGAAAGGCCAGGACCGCGGCAGACGCGATCGC
>DCXP01000039.1 GCA_002327725.1 Proteobacteria bacterium UBA2133 | reverse complement strand
TGGAGCCCGCAGACGGATTCGAACCATCGACCTGCTGATTACAAATCAGCTGCTCTGCCAACTGAGCTATGCGGGCTTTCGAGAAAGAGATTGGGCCGTATTTTACTTCGCCGGGCCGCAGATGGCAGTAAGCGGTAAAGTCTTATCCGCTTTTGGGGCAAGGGATCGGGGTCACTTCGGTCATGGCATCGCCCCACTTCAGTTCAGCAAACTCCTGCTTTCGCTCAGGGGTGACCACATCCGGAACATCAAGCCAGTATAGCGGCCCGAGGGTACGCGCCTGCAGCTTCACCAGCACGGGTATTTCCGGAGCATCCAGACTGGTGGCAAATTCTTCTGCCTGTGACTTTCGTGCATAGTCACGCAGCAGCAGCATCTTGTCATCTCCGTAGGCAAGATCTCGGGTACTCACTCCTTTCTCTTGAAGTCTCATGCGGGCATTGTCGCGGGCGATGTCCGAGCGAAACGGCCCCGCCACTACCTGATAGGCGTGCACCTCTCTGGCCGCAGTGCGCTGCTGTGCCAGTCCGTAACCTTTATTGACCAACAGGCGGCGACCCTCGCTGAGCGTCTGCTCGGTGGAAAAAGGCCCTATCCGAAGGCAATCTGCCCGGGCGCCAATGACAATCGACTCCTCGGACAATAACCCCATGGCTTCAAGATTGTGCCCCGCCTGCGCTTCGCCAAGCCCAAGCTCTGCCTTTGGAGATAACTGGGTGGCCCAAAGATACAAGGCGACATTTGCCAGAACCAGCAGAGCAAAGATCCATCTCATGACTCTTTACCCGTGACGAGTTGGATTCCCTGTAACACAAGGTCAGGATACACCGTGACCTCAGTGCGCATCAACGGGGCAATGGTCTCAGCCCAACCGCCCGTCATGAAGACCGTAAACCCGTCTCCGAGTTTCGGCCTGAACTCTGCCAGCACCTTTTCTATCCCACCGACGACAAAGATCAGAGCGCCTGCAGTGACTGCACTGGCGGTATCCGTATTAAACACCCCCGAATAGCGCATGTCCTCGCGATCGAGATGCGCCGCTCTTTCGATCAGCGCACCGGCTGAAATCTTGGGGCCGGCGCTGATTACGCCCCCGAGAAAGGCGCCCTCCCCTGAAAGCGCGTCGACGGTGACAGCCGTGCCACAATCGATCACAGCGAGAGGCCCTTTGCGAAGTTGCCGCGCCGCAATCAGCGCAAGCCAGCGGTCAGAACCGAGGGTCTCAGGCTCGGGGTAACTGTTGCTGACGCCGTGCTGCGCTGGCTTCGCTTTTAGAAGTTGCGGCTTTAGCTGCCATTGGCTCTGACACCAGTTCTCAAGATGGGCAAAAGCTGCGCGGCCCGCGCTGTTGCTCACTACGATCCGTTGCGGCGCGTCGAGCTCACTCCAGGGACCAAAATCCGTTTCTTTGCCGCTGTAATCAATCGCTTCTCCCACCGACCAGCTCTGGGCGCCCGCCATTGCCCACTTGATGCGGCTGTTTCCGTGATCGATCAGGAGGTCGAAGTCAGAAGCGGGCATGTAGCGGCCGTTGTAGCGATGGTGTTCAGTTAACGAGCGACAGGCTGATATCCCCGGATATTACCGTGGCAACCGTGCCGTCCGCACAACGAAGGCGATAGCGCCCCTGCTCATCGGCGCCCGCACCCACGCCCTCCAGGGGCCGACCGTCAGATTCCGCGCGCACCTTGCGGCCCGAAAAGACGTCCAATGCATTAAAACGCGCCTGATCTGGCAGAAAATGATGCTGTTCAAATCGATCAAGCGCTTGCGCTATCGACCCGAGCACCGATGCAATTATTGTGGCGCGAGAGGCAAGATCATCTTGCGCATTGCTCGCAAGATCGGTCACCGGCTGGCCGGTATCAAACTCATCCAGTCTGGGTTCCCGCAGATTGATCCCGATACCTATCACTGCAAAGGCGCCACCCTCCAGAAGGGCGTTAAGGTCGACCAGGATGCCGCCGAGTTTTCGCTCTTTGCACCACAGATCGTTGGGCCACTTGAGGCCGACGGGTGCCCCAGTGATGTCCTTGAGACACTCGGCAATCGCAACGCCGATGGAAAGACTGAGTCCTGCCATCTCGGTCACTTCTTTTTGAAATCGCCAGCCTATTGAGAGCATCAGGTGGCAGTATGGCGAACCGCGCCAGTTTCTTCCCCGACGGCCACGACCTGCACTCTGGAATTCCGTGATGCAGGTCTTGCCATGAATATCCATACCGCCGTGGTGCTCGCGGTTGAGCCAGTCGCTGGTCGAATCCACGGTATCAAGCACCTCAGCCTGGCGCGCAAAAGGAAAGTTTGCCTTCTCAAGTTGAGATATGAGATCACCGACATCAATGGGGGTAATGTTGTCTACAAGTTTAAAGTGGGTGTCACCCTCTTTTTGCATCGGCAAGCCATCCTGCTCAAGCTGATGCAGGAGTGTGGCAATGGTGGATTCATCCAACCGGGTGGCGCGGGCCAGTTCGGCAAAACTCAAAGACCGGTCCGCACGCAGCGCCTCGACCAGACGGGTGCGGTCAGTTGCCATCGATCGATCTGCTCTTTTTGCGAAGGCGCTCAAGTTTCTCGCGAATTTTGATCTCAAGGCCCCGGTCGACCGGGTGGTAATACTGCCGGCCGATCAGCGTCTCGGGCAGATAGGTCTCGCCATGGGCATAAGCACCGGGTTCATTATGGGCGTACCGGTAACCCTCACCGTGACCGAGTTCTTTCGCAAGCCGTGTCGGCGCGTTACGAAGGTGCATCGGAACTTCCTGGGTACCGGTCTCCTGCGCCGCTTTCATTGCCTCGTTATATCCTTGATATACCGCGTTGCTCTTGGGTGCACAGGCAAGGTATACGAGCGCCTGCGCAAGCGCGAGTTCCCCCTCGGGGGAGCCCATACGCTCATAACTCTCGGCGGCATCCAGCGCCAGCGTGAGCGCCCGGGGGTCAGCGTTGCCCACATCCTCGCTTGCCATTCTGATCGCACGCCGCGCGATATAACGCGGGTCGCAGCCCCCGTCAATCATCCGGCAGAACCAGTAGAGCACGGCATCCGGGTCGGTCCCGCGCATGGATTTATGCAGTGCAGAAATCTGGTCGTAAAAAAGATCTCCGCCTTTATCGAAACGCCGCAAAGGCGTGCCAATGACTTGGGGCAGCACCTCGTCTGTCAGTGTGCAGCCGTCTTTGGTGGTCTTTGCAAGCTGCGCGGCGATCTCCATCAGATTCAAAAGCCGTCGGGCGTCACCATCTGCAGCATCCATAAGCTGCTCGCGGGCAGTTTCCGATAATGAAAGTTGCAGACTGCCAAGTCCCCGCTCGGCGTCTTCAAGTGCCCGGTCCAGAAGTCTGGCAAGGTCATCGCGCTCAAGCGGCTTTAACACGTAGACCCGAAGACGTGACAGCAGCGCGTTGTTGAGTTCAAATGACGGGTTTTCCGTGGTTGCCCCAATCAGAATCAGCGTGCCGTCCTCGACATGGGGCAAAAAGCCATCCTGCTGCGCTTTGTTAAAGCGATGCACTTCATCGACAAACAGCACCAGTTTTCCCGGGAGCGCCTTGGCCCGGGCAACCACCTCCCGGACATCCTTAATGCCCGCCGTGACCGCCGAAAGCACCTCGAATCGGGCGTCACAATACTGCGCCACCATTCTGGCGAGGGTCGTTTTTCCGGTACCGGGCGGCCCCCACAGCACCATCGAATGAATCCGCCCGGCGAGTAATGCCTGACGAAGGGCTGCGCCCTCGCCCACCAGTTGGCTCTGGCCCACAAATTCCTCAAGGCTTTGCGGCCGCATCGTCTCGGCAAGCGGTCGATAGTCTCTTGGAGCCTCGTCTTGATTCATTTATAGAAGGCGGTTCGCACTCACGCAGGATCGTGCTGTCTGTGGCTCCGGTTAAGCGGTGGTGGTGTCCGTTGCTGCTATGACGTGACGATAGGTGAGATTAATTCTTGGCGCAACGGGTCGGCGCGTCTTGGGTACGCTATGGCGCCAGGCCCGCTGGCTGCCGGCCCCCATGACCAGCAGAGAACCGTGTTCGAGCACAATTTCGTGAATCGGGAGGTGTTTGCGCCGGCGATGCTGCAGCAGAAAGCGCCGTGCACCGCCGAGGCTGACCGACGCAATAACGGGATCAGGACCGAGTTCTTTTTCATCGTCGCTGTGCCACCCTATACTGTCTCTCCCTGAGCGGTACTGGTTTGCCAGAACGCTGTTGAAATGACTCGTGCAGAACTGTTTGAGGCGCTCCCGAAGACTGTCGAGTTCGGGCAACCACGGACTGGGTTGATTTACGGTTCCCGAGTAACGGTAGACCGCCCCGCTGTCGCCATACCAGGCTGACTGGCGGGGCGAATCGACCCAACGCCCATACACAAACACTCTTGGTGTATGCCAGTCGATTCTCTCCTGGAGTTGTTCAAGGCAGGATGATGCCTCTGCGGCATCGAGAAAGCGGGGCCAGTATTCAAAGATGCCGTCTTCAACCGCAAGTTGCCCTTCGCCTGTAACAAGATCGGTGCCGCGACGACGGATCTCACTTTGCGACATGGTCCTGCTCGAGCCTCGCTTCGGATCAATAACGCGGGCTAACTTTCGGCGTGCTCGCCCACGGCTGCTGCCAGCGGGGACGTCACAAATGCAGCACCCGTGGAACGGCCGCTGCCGGGCTCGACGCTTGCAATCGAAGGGCAGCCGAAAAGACTCGGATACACACCATGCTGGGCAGTCGTGACATTTTCAAAGCGCTGTCTCAATGCGGCGATGACTGAATCATCCAGTGCTGTATCAGCGAGCACGTTATCCGAGCCTTCAACATCGATCCTCGGCTGGCGCATCGCCTGCTCCGGATCCATACCGAAATCCGTCATAAAAGAGATGAGTTGCATAACGGATGAGACAATTCGCCGACCGCCGGATGCGCCCGCGGCGAAGGCCACACCCGATGGCAATTTCACAATGGCCGGACACATATTGCTTAATGGCCGCTTTGCCGGCGCCAGAGAGTTGGGTCGACCCGGTGTCGGATCAAACCACATGACACCGTTATTCATCAGGATTCCGGTATCAGGCAGCAGCAATCGCGACCCGAATACCGACAATAGTGTCTGCGTCAGTGCCACCACGTTGCCGTCCCGGTCGGTGACATTGAGGTGGGTGGTACAGCCCGGTGTCCTGCCATCCGGGCTGTCGCCCATCCGGGTGAGCCGATGCGCATAGGCGCTGTTAAGTCCGTCAGCGACCGCACAGTAGAAGTCACCGTCCGGCCGATCGCCCGGCATCCGGACTTGCCGGGCCAGTTCATCAAGTGCATCACACATACTGGGGCCGCCGCAAAGGCCGGTAGGCGTGTAAACCATGGCGTCGCGGTAGGTAAAGCCGGGCAGCTCATGACACTCAGCCTCATAAGCGGCAAGATCATCAGCCGTCAGGCCGATACCCACCATCTCGGCATCGCACAGCAGACGGCGGGCAAGGTCCCCGCGATAGAACCCATCCGGGCCCTCATCGGCAAGTTGCTGCAGCGTTTGCGCCAGACCTTTGAGTTCTATCACGGGAGGCGCGCCTGCCCAGTGACCCATCGGCACCTGGCCATCGGGCAGATAAACCGAGCGCGTTGATTCAAAGCCCGCGATGTCTTGCGCGCTGGATGCAATCTTGAGGCTTGAGTACCAGTCAACAGTAAGGCCCTGCCGGGCCAACTCGATTGCAGGCGAAAGCAGTTCGTCCCACGACAGCGTTGCAAAGCGTTTCGCTGCGAGTGCAACGCCGGCAACATAACCCGGCACAGCAACAGAATATGGCCCCAGCACGTTCCGATTATCCAGAACCCCAGGCCAGGCAAAAAGATCAGAATCAAATCCGCTGCCGAGCGGATAGTCTTTAGGGTCGAGCGCGGCGGATGAGCGAACCCCGAACTCGATGGCGTAACTACGCCCCGTATCGGCAAGATAAACGGTCATGAAGCCGCAGCCGCCAAGTCCGCTCATCCAGGGCTCTACGGTGCCAAGCGCGAAGCCCGCTGCAATCGCGGCATCCACCGCATTGCCGCCCTGGGCCAGCACCCTGACACCTGCCTCGGCTGCCTGATAATGCTGAGACACCACCACACCGCCCTCAGCGTGAACTGCAGGCTTGGCAATAGACCAGTGTTCCATCGGGTGACTAAGCGGTGACCTTAGGAAGCAAAAAGATCGAGGCGTGGTCTGGCTTGAAAACTCAGCAGCGATGCGCCGGTCAGACCCGCAGGATCTTGCCGGGGTTCATGATGTTGTCGGGATCCAGAGCCTGCTTGATTGCGCGCATGACGCTGACCGCTTCACCATGTTCCGCGACCAGAAAATCGAGCTTGCCGTAACCGATGCCATGCTCGCCGGTACAGGTACCGCCCATGGCAAGCGCCCGCATCACCATCCGTTCGTGCAGCTGCTGGGCCCTTTCGTGTTTTTCGGCATCATTTTTATCCACCGGCAGTGCCAGGTGAAAGTTCCCATCTCCCGCGTGGCCTGCGATAGGCGCGACCAGATTCGATTCACGGATATCCCGCTGGGTCTCACGGATGCACTCGGCCAGCTGTGAAATCGGCACGCACACGTCCGTTGCCCAGATCTCCCCGTCAGGATGCAGCGCCTTGCAGGCATAGGCCGCATCGTGACGGGCCTGCCAGAGGCGGTTTCGCTCCTCGGTATTGGTGGTCCACTGGAAATTGCTGCCCCCTGAGTCTGCCGCAATTTCCTGAACAATTCCGGACTGCTCCTCGACACCGCGGGAGGAACCATGAAACTCCAGGAACAGCGTCGGTGCCACGGCAAGATCGGTTTTGGAATAACGGTTAATGGCGTCTATCTGCGCTTCATCCAGCAGTTCGATCCGGGCAACAGGCACACCGTGCTGGATCGTGGTGATCACGGTTGCCACAGCGCTGTCGAGATCCGGGAAGGTACAGACCGCGGAAGAGATCGCTTCTGGAATGCCGTAAAGCCTGAGCGTGATCTCGGTGATCACTCCAAGCGTCCCCTCGGAGCCCACGAAAAGCCGGGTCAGGTCGTAGCCCGCTGCAGACTTGCGGGCCCGTCTTGAAGTCTGTATGACCCGACCATCGGCCAGTACCACCGTCAGCGCCAGAACATTTTCCCGCATGGTCCCGTAGCGAACAGCGTTGGTACCGGAAGCCCGGCATGCGGTCATACCGCCGATAGAGGCATCGGCACCGGGGTCTATCGGGAAAAACAGCCCCCGGTCGTGCAGGTACTGGTTCAGCTGTTTGCGGGTGACCCCGGGCTGGACAACCACATCGAGATCCTCATCGTGGACCTCAATGACCTCGTTCATCTCCTGCATGTTGATCGAAATACCGCCATGCAGTGCAGCGACGTGCCCCTCAAGTGCGGTGCCAGTGCCGTAAGGGATGACCGGAACCTGATGCTCAGCACAGAGTCTTACGATCCGGCTGACTTCCTCGGTGCTGCGCGGGGTGACCACAGCGTCAGGCGGAATGCTGGCATGAAAGGACTCGTCCTTGCCAAAGCGCTCACGCACTGCCGCTGCTTTTGAAAGTCGTTCACCGAACTCAGTCTCAAGGCTGGCTATAACCTTGGCGACGGACGGCGCCGGAGTCCTCTTTTGTGCCTGGTCTGCCATGTTGTAGCCTAAAACCGGTTATTCACCCTCATTATATCCCCGCTCAGTACGGACCATAGATTCAGGCCCGGAATTCTCTTCTCTTATACTATCAACCTGTTTCAACACCCATCTACCCGCAGGCCTTCGTTTGTGTCCAGATTAAACGTCGTCCATCCTGGTGGAGATTCGGCGCCCTTCCTGCGTGGTATTCTCACCCGCTCGCTGCAAAAGGTCGGCCTGACGTTCAGCGAAGCCTACGACATTGCATCAACGGTGCGAAACCAGTTGGCAACCAAGGAGGAGATCAGTTCGGACGCAATCACGGAAGCTGTCTCGCAGATTCTGCATGAGCAGTCGGGGCCCGAGATGGCCGAACGCTACCGGCTCGCCAAAGCGGGGCCGGCATGGGTCCGGATCAATGAAAAAGACCGGGACAGAATGTGGTTCTCGCGAGCGGTATTTCGACACCGCCTGGAAACCTGCGGCATCCCGGAAGTCCTGATCGAGCGGCTGGTGCGCGATATTCATGAACGCCTGACCAGAGACTACTCCCGGGGCATAGAGCGGCACGAACTGCACGAACTCTCTTGCGAGATGGTGGAAAAAGAAGCAGGGACGCTTTTTGCCAATTATCTCGACGCCTGGCACCGATTTCGGAAGTCGAACAGAACCCTGGTGATCCTGATCGGCGGAACGCCCGGCGTTGGGAAAAGCCATGCGGCTTCTTTACTTGCCAGCAGGCTCGACATCACCCGAACCGCGTCTACCGACATGTTCCGTGAAGTCATGCGCTCGCTGCGACCCCCGGAAATCGTGCCCGAGTTGCATTACTCAAGTTTTGAGGCGTGGAAGGCAGTGGAAAACTCCCCAACAAAAAACTATACGGCAAAAACCTTAAGAACCGGATTTAACAGGCAGGCCGACGAAATCGAAGTTGCTGTACATGCGCTCCTCGCAAGATCTCAGCACGAACAGTTCTCGACCATCATCGAGGGCGTCCATATTCGACCGTCGATTGTGAAAGGCCTCGACCGGCCCCCGGACGCCATCGTTGTGCCTCTGCTTATCACGGCCAACCGCAAAAAGACGCTGAAAACCTTTTTCAGAGGCCGGGCGGTCTCTGCCCCGCGGCGCGGGCGACGGCATTACCTGGATAACTTTAACGCGATCTGGGATCTGCAGTCCCTGCTCATGTCTGAAGCACAAGAGCATGGCATCCCGGTTGTGGTCAACGAAGCAGAGGGAGGGCATATCATGACCCGGATGTTCTCCATTATCTCCTCCGCCGTTCTCGAGGCATCGCCCGAACTTTCGCGCTAAACGACCGTTGCTCTCTTTCGATGAGCAACGCTTTAGGCTAACATACGCACTGCTGTCCCCGACGTTGTAATTTCAATCCTTCGATTGCTATTTCAGTTTACCGGTGTGGCCGGTTGACCGGGAAAGGCTGCTACGTCTATCTACAGATTCATCATGAGTAAAAAGAAAAGACAGAACAGAAAAACACGGCGACATGATGCTTTGGCGGAACGAATACCCCAAGCCGACAAAGCGGACCGACACATTCTTTATCAACGCGCGGTTCAGTGTGTTGAATCCGAGATAGACATGGTCGATGAAACGTTCCATAAATTGCGGGGTCGAAAGGCCGATACCCTTCGAGAAGACTTCTGCGGTACGGCGAATACGAGCTGCGAGTGGGTCAGGAGACGCGCAAACAACCGGGCCTGGGCCGTGGACCTTGATGAAGATGTGCTGGCCTGGGGGCGGAAAAACAACGTGGCTGCTCTAAAAGAAGCGGCAGCACAACGCGTCGTTCTTATGCATGACGACGTACTGACCGTCGACACTCCGCCCATGGATATGGTGCTGGCGATGAACTTCAGTTACTGGATTTTCCATTCACGGGAGGCGCTGCGAGGGTATTTTTCCCGGATCCGTGACTGCCTGGCCGACGACGGCATCCTGTTCCTGGATTTTTATGGCGGTTACGAGTCCATGCGCGAGATGAAGGAAGAGACAGATCACGACGACTTTGTCTATGTCTGGGATCAGGCCCGGTACAACCCGATTACCGGCGCCATCAACTGCCAGATCCATTTCAAATTCCCCGACGGCTCAAAAATAAAGCGGGCATTCAGTTACGACTGGCGGCTCTGGACCCTGCCGGAACTCCGGGAACTGCTGACAGAGGCCGGTTTCGCACGGGTGCTGGTCCATTGGGAAGGCACTGATAAGAAGTCCGGAGAGGGGAACGGCGTCTTTACCTCAACGGAAAAGGGTGACGCTGACGCCGCATTTATCTGCTACGTGTCTGCCGAGAAATAGATACCCTTCCCACAGTTCAGCTGTCCACACGGGAGTTCATTGAAGCCCGCAGGCGCTGCCCGGGGACCCGCTACCAGACCGTCTTCATCGCGCCGCCGTCTACCACCAGCGTTTCGCCGGTGATGTAGGCCGCTGCATCAGACAACAGAAAGGCGCCAGCCTTGCCGAATTCATCCGGCTCACCAAACCGACCCATGGGTACGGTCGCGGCCCGAGCCTGTGAGATCTCCTCAAAGGATGCACCTGTCCGCTCCGACTGGGTCTGCATCAGCCCTTTGAGGCGGTCGGTATTGATCGCGCCGGGGACCAGATTGTTCACCCGGATGCCTTCCGGTGCCAGTTGATGCGAAAGGCTCTTGGCAAGGCTGGTCACGCCCGAGCGCATCACATTGGACAAAAGCAGCATATCGATCGGTTCTTTGACCGATGAGGAGGTCACCGTCACAATCGCCCCGCCGCCACGCTCGCGCATAGAAGGCAGTACCGACCGGACCATTCGCACGGAACTGAGCAGCGTCAACTCGAAAGCCCCCTGCCACGCGCCATCATCAAAGTCATCAAAGATGCCTGCCGGCGGTCCCCCTGCATTGACCACCAGGCCGTCAATCCCGCCGAACTGTGCAACAGTGGTATCGCGCCATTGCCTGATCGATGCTTCATCCCGGGCATCAAATGCGCAGGAAATCACCTCGGCGCCGCTCTCCTCGCGAAGCCGCTGGGCGCTCTCATGGATGCGGGGCTCGGTCGGCGCCGCAATCGAAACCCGGGCACCCGCCTTTGCCACCTGGCGGGCTATCCCGTATCCCAGTCCGCGGCTCGCAGCCGCGACCATAATGCTTTTCCCCTTGAGTCCAAGGTCCATATCTCACTCCTTTATTAGGGCATCTTCAAGTTTCAGTCGTGTCACAGCTTACCTTTCTATCCGTGAAGCCGATAATGATCAGAGTTGTCCCTCCACCGGTAGGACTCTTGAAACGGCTGCAAGTATCCGCTGAAAGATACCCGCTTCAGGCTCTCTGTGATAACGGGTCATCTCATGAGTGTCAGGGTTGCGACCCAACCAGAAGAGCCTGTCACTTTCATCAAGGCCGACCTGGTAGGCAATATCCGGCAGCCGATCCAGAGTAATGACAGCAATCTCTTCGGCCATCCCGATATCCTCAACGATGACACCCAGTTCCGTATTCTGGTAGACCGACCGCGGATCGAGATTCAACGACCCGATAAATGTTTTCTTTCTATCGAAGATAAATGTTTTGACATGGAGACTCATATGGGATTCGTCAGCCTCGGTGCCAAGGTCCGATGAGTTAATTCCCGGTCTATCCACTTTCAATTCGTAAATTTCAACACCTGCACGCAAAAGCGGTTTTCTGTACTTGGCGTAATGACCGTGCACGATGGCAACGTCATTGGACGCCAGCGAGTTGGTCAGCACGATGACCCGGCCGCCCCGGCTCACCGCTTCTGCCAGGGCCGCGACCCCATCATGGCCTGGAATGAAATACGGGTTGAGAATCAGCAGCTCTTCTGAGACCTGTCTGAACAGTGGCCATAGTGCCGGGCCGAGGTGCGTGCTGTCATCCTCCAGGGGCAAGTGGATTTTTTCCGGCCGATCCGAAAGCACGAGTGCCGGCGCTATCACCACAGGCAGTGTCCCTGCCTGCAGATGATCAAAAAATGGGGTTTCGCGCAGTCGCGTGAGGTAGACCCCGTCTTTTTGCATCTCGGCGTACTGCGCCAACTGCGCCCATCCTGCCCCAGCCTCATCCCGAGTCATCTGCTTTTTTGCAAGTTCGCCGATGGAATAGGAGAAGCGGCTGTTCCAGTATTCATCATATTGGCCCGAGATATCCTCAACCGCGGAACCAAAGACCATGACGTCCATATCCAGGAAATTCGACGCTTCGTGGGCGTCGTAGTACTCATCACCAACGTTTCGCCCTCCGGCGATTGCGACAACGCCATCAATGATCATCGACTTGTTGTGCATTCGACGGGTCACGACCCCGAACCGGTAGAGGTATTCGAATAACCGGAACCGGCGATTGGCGAAGGGGTTAAAGATCCGTACATCGATGTTGGGATGGGCATCGAGGGCCAGGAAATCCGAGTCCCTTCCCCGAGCGCCGATATCGTCCAGCAGGAGCCGTACCTCGACTCCCCGGTTGGCGGCTGACAGAAGCCTGTGCGCCAGCAGTCTCCCGGTAACATCATCATGGAAAAGGTAGTACTGCGCGTCTATCGACCGGCTTGCGCGATCTGCACCGGCAAGACGCGCGGCAAAAGCATCAAGCCCGTCCTTAAGAAAGTGTGCGCCGCTGTTCCCGGGAAAGGGCGCAAGGGTTGCCGCGATTACCCGATCCAACTCGGTATCGTTCGCAACCGCTGGCGTGGTTTGCAGATCTCTTTCGACGGGAGGCGCTAGTGATGCGCATCCACTCAACAGAAAGATCAGTATCAGCCCAAGTGGGGGTGTCTTTTTATTTGATCTAACTGTCATCGACGTTGTATTCTGAAGCCTGCAAAACGATATAACCGCTCGATACTGCCAAGCCGTCTCATGTTAGCAAAAATGCGGCACTTCTGATGAATGTGGCGTAGCCTGTAGCAGTTACGGGAGTGGTGTATCTTTACGATAATACGCATTGCCCCGTCCTTACAGATTCCTGATGGCAAGACAAAACACCAAAGCCCGCTTTTCCAAGGTGATTATCGGAATCCTCCTTGTCTATCCTGTGATTGGGAACATTCTGCTCTTCTCTGGCGGCGCAGAGAAACTGATCAGTTGGAAACCTGAAAAATTGACGATGCAATGGCAATCGGCATGGACGTTGATTCCCGGGTATTTCCAGGTCGAAGGTCTTGAACTCAACTCCACGACGGTACGGGGAAACCGTTTTGGTCTGCGCGTGGATTCGGGCTCGGTCAGTCTGTCGTTAACCCCGCTCATCAACCGGACGGTGAATATCAGAAATGCCCAAGGCGAAGGTGTTGAAGTCCGGTACACTCAAAGTCCGAAAAATAAAACAATTAAGCTGCCGTCTGTCCTGGCCGAGCAGAACGCATCGACCGATCTCAACGCGCTCGATTCCAGGCAGACTCCCGACGAGTTAACAGCACAAGATCCAGCCAAGCGCCCCTGGACCATCAGGCTCGCGGATATTTCCGCTGACAATATTCGAAAAGCGACCTTCAACAAAATGACCTTGGAGGGTGACGGCAGGCTGGATGCGCTGACGATGCATTTTGTTACCAGGGGCGGCCCTGTAGAGATGAGCGAACTTGAGGTCGCTATGGCCGTGGGTGATCCATCCCAGTCACAAAACTCCCCCCGGATACTCCAGATCAGCGCGGATTTGTCTATTGCCCCGAATGTTCTCCGTGAGAACCGGGGGAAAGACATGCTGAAATTCTGGTCGGGCGCGATCACTGCAAAGGGGAACTTTGAAAATCTCGGGAAGATTTACTTTCTGCCCGATGGCCTTTACAACTTTGGTGTCTTTGGTGCGGGATATGTCGACGCCAGGTTGGTTCTGGAAAATGGCGAGGTCGTCGACGGCAGTCATCTCGCCTTCCAGTCAGAGAACTTCCAAACTACATTTCTCAACCTGGAAGCCTCTGGCAGCGGCGGAATCCAGGGGAGCGTCGATGCAAAAGCCGAACATCCGGTGCAGCTTCGGGTCATGATCGACGACTTTAGCCTGGCTCAGGGGAGTCAATCTGAGGCCCATCTCAAGGGGAACAATCTGGTGGCCTCCGTACGCGCCCCAAGACTGCTCCTTTACCATCAGGAGTTAGAGAACGAGAGCCATTTTTCTTTCGATATCGGCGAAGGGGTGATCAATGACATCACCCACTATAATGACTACCTGTCCCGGGAGTCCGGCCTCAAATTCCTTTCCGGCACAGGTCTGCTTCGTGGCGGAATGTCCCTCAATCGTGGAACTGCTACGGGCAGCATCACGCTTGCCGGTAAGGACTTGTCGCTGATGGCGCGTGACAGAGAGATTCACACCGCTTTTGAGTTGTCGGCGAACCTGACGGAAGGTGATTATGATCGCAAGACCTACCGGTTGCAGGACACCGCCCTGCAGCTTCACGATACCCAGCTCGTGACATCCGGACGCAAGACTGAGGCGGATTGGTGGGCTGAGTTCCTTGTCAGCGAGGGAACGCTGATCTGGGACCGGCCAATGAAGATTGATGGCCGAATGAGCATCACGATGCGTGATGTGGAGCCGCTCATTGCGGGTTTTCGAGACCCTGCCAAGAAGGAATCACCCCTCGACAAGATGCTGAATGTGAAAAACGTGCAGGGTGAATTGATCGCCCATACAAAGGATGATCATATTCTGCTGGACCCCATCTTCATTGACAGCCGGGGCCTTGAGGTGATTTCACGTGTCGCACTGTCGCCAGGGTCTGCCAATGGTGTCTTGTTTGCCAAACTGAGGGGCGTCTCGGCCAACGTTGAAATTGTCGACAGCAAGGTTAAATTCAAAGGCCTTGGCGGACGTCATAAGGTTTTGCAGCAGGTGAACATGGCTGCGCTGGAGCACTGACCCGAACGAGGTTCCTTTGCCAGTTTTTCGACAATTCACCTAAATCATGCCCCTAACCATAGAACCCGCTCTCGCCGACTTTGCCCAGGCGCTGGCGGATGAAGCCCGGGCTATTACGCAGAAATACTTCCGCGCGGCACAGGATATACACAGAAAGCCGGACGGTACGCCGGTAACGGCTGCTGATCTTGAAATCGAACAGAAAGCACGTTCGATGATTGCCGGGCAGTATCCCGGACACGGCGTGTTTGGAGAAGAAGAAGGCGAGGAGAACACAGGCTCTGACTGGTTGTGGGTCATCGATCCGATCGACGGCACTAAAAGCTTCGCCACGGGAAAACCCACTTTCGGGTGCCTGATCGCTCTCCTGTTCGAGCGAAAACCCGTCCTCGGAATCATTGACATGCCCTCTCTGGACGAGCGCTGGATTGGAATAAAGGACCAGCCAACGCTCTACAATGGGCAAGCCTGCCGTAGCGCCCGGACAAACTCCCTCAAAGACGCTACCTTGAATGCAACCACACCGGATATGTTCAGCCCCGACGCGTGGGAGGTTTTCTGCCGGGTCAGCGAAACAGTGCGGTTTCGTCAGTTTGGCGCCGACTGCTACGCCTATGGTCTTCTCGCCTGCGGCTTTACAGATCTCGTCATGGAGGCGGGGCTTGGCCGATTCGACTATCTCGCGCTGGTGCCGGTGGTTGAAGGCGCAGGAGGATGCATCAGTGACTGGCAGGGCAATGCACTGACCTTCGACTCGGCGGGCGAGGCGCTTGCGAGCGCCAATCAAGAACTGCACGCCCGTGCGCTGGAGGTCATCGATTCTGCTCAATGAGTAAGCAATTCCCTCTTTTTCGCATGGCCTATCTGGTCGTTGCAGCGCTCGTGTGGGTACTGACCATCCCGGCAGTATCAGCGGATCAGAATCATCCGCGCCTGGATGTACTTTTCCCGGAGCTCAAGACCGCGCCTGATCAGGAAATGGCAGATGCGATCGCGGGTGAGATCTGGAAGCTGTGGCGCGACATCGATGACCCGAAGGCTGCACAGGCACTCGCAAACGGAAGCCAGGCGATGGGTACCGGCCAGTACCGGAACGCCTACCGCTATTTCAGTGAGGTGATCCGGCAGGTTCCTGCTTTTGCCGAAGGTTGGAATAAGCGTGCCACTGTGCTCTACCTTATGGGCGCCTATCAGGAATCCATTGAGGACATCAGGGAAACACTTCTGCGCGAGCCCCGTCATTTTGGTGCACTGTCGGGACTGGGTCTGATTTTCCTGCGCCAGCACCAATTTGGTCCTGCGACCGCTGCATTTCGGGACGCACTCGCCATCAATCCGTACCTGTCCCGGATTCGCGCCGCACTCGAGCAGTTGGAATCCCGGCAGCGGGCGATAGACGAAAAGAACGCGATTTAACCCGGGCTGCTCTCGGGCCAGATGCGGGACGAAAGCCAGGCAGATAAATCGCGCAGCTCTTCCGGCGTTACGGTATGCGGAATGGGATAGGTGTGCCAGGAGACATCGCAGCCACTGTCCTGAAGCACCTGCCGGCTGCTTTCTCCCAGAGCCAGCGCAAGCACAGGGTCAAAAATACCGTGTGCGAGAAAGACTGGCGTCTTGATCGCTTCTTTGGAAGCCGCGCTGGCAAATTCTCCCGAAAGCGGCAGATAGGTCGAAAGCCCGACAATCCCCGCCAGGGGTTCGTGACAGCGAAACCCGTAGTGCAGCACGACAGACCCGCCCTGGGAAAAACCACCCGCCAGGATCCGGGAACGGGGTACACCACGCTCTACTTCCCTATTCACGAGCGACTCGACAATGCCCGCTGCCTCAGCAAGTCCGGTCGCATCTTCCTGCTTGACAATCTCCATACCGGTAAGGTCATACCAGCCCCGCATAACCATACCGCCATTAAGCGTAATGGGCCGTTCAGGCGCGTTCGGAAGAATAAAGCGAATGGGCAGGCCACTAGGCAGGCTCAGCATCTTCGGCAGATCTTGAAAATCGCGGCAGTCGGCGCCGAGGCCGTGCAGCCAGATGATGGAAAATACCGGCGCCGCGCCGGTCTCGATCTCAAGGGGTTTCAATGAAGCATCACTCATGTTGACAGCCTGACGGTTTTTCAACGATTGTAGCGGTAACTGACGGGCCGGCCATATGCCCGCCCGCCATTTTTGCGGTTGAATACCGCATCAGACCTGTAACCGGAGCCCGCTTTGCCTGCCGCGCTGCCTGACTTACGACGATATTCTCCTCAGCCGCCCGGCGGCTTGATGGCATTGCCCACAAGACTCCCGTGCTACACGGTACCCCGGTTGATCAGAAGGTCGGCGCGGACAGTTTTCTTCAAGTGCGAAAACCTGCAGCGCATTGGCGCCTTCAAGTTCCGTGGCGCCTGGAACGCACATCAGCCAATTAAGCGGAGTGCGAACGTCGCAAAGGCGTTATCACCCACTCCTCCGGCAATCATGCCCAGGCGGTTGCTCTGGCGGGCCACCTTCTTGGCATCGAAACCACCATCGTCATGCCGGACAATGCACCGGTAACGAAACTGACCGGAACCAAAGCGTTACGCAACCCGGGTCATTACCTACGATCCCGCGCAGATACCAAACGGGAGGTGCTCTGCCAGGAACTAATTGCAGAGAAAGGATACATACCGATTCCGCCCTTTGATCATCCGCACATCATTGCCGGCCAGGGTACCGCTGCGATGGAACTGCTACAGACGACAGGGCCCCCTGGACACGCTGCTCGTGCCTTGTGGTGGCGGTGGTCTGCTGAGCGGCAGCGCGCTAAGCGCTCACGCGCTCTCACCCGACTGCAAGGTCATCGGCGTAGAGCCCGAGAACGCCGACGACGCCGTGCGTTCATTTCTGCAGCGGGCGTATCGAGCGAATCGAGAATCCCCAGACTATCGCTGACGGCACCCG
>DCXP01000068.1 GCA_002327725.1 Proteobacteria bacterium UBA2133 | reverse complement strand
CGGCAGCGGCTGTTCGCCACAGGGATTCGTTGCACGGATATCCTCACAGAACCAGTTGTTGTTCATCTCGTTAATGCGGTCGATCAGAATGAATCCCGGCTCGGCGTAGTCGTAGGTCGAGGCCATGATGAGATTCCACAGCCGCCGGGCCGGAATCGATCGGTACACCTTGCAGGCCACCTCACCGGTCTCGTTGGTGCGGTAACCTTCAGTCACTGGCCAGTGGCGCCAGACAATGCGGGTGTCGGCCTCGGCGAGTTCAGATTCTTTGGCGGGGAATGCGAGCTCCCAGTCTGCGTCGTCCCGAACGGCCTGCATGAAGCCGTCGGTGATGAGGCAGGACAGGTTGAACTGGCGGAGCCGGCCGTCTTCGCGCTTGGCACGGATAAAGTCGGTAATGTCAGGGTGGGCGATATCAAAAGTGCCCATCTGTGCGCCCCGGCGGCCCCCGGCCGAAGACACCGTAAAGCACATGGCATCATAGATATCCATGAAAGAAAGCGGCCCCGAGGTGTAGGCGCCGGCGCCGCTGACGAAAGCGCCCTTGGGCCGCAGGGTCGAGAACTCATAACCGATGCCACAGCCTGCTTTCAGGGTCAGCCCGGCCTCGTGGGTGCGCCCGAGAATGCCGTTCATCGAGTCCGGAATCGTGCCCGATACTGTGCAATTGATCGTACTGGTGGCCGTCTTGTGCTCTTGCGCTCCGGCGTTGGAAACAATCCGGCCTGCCGGGATAGCACCATTGCGAAGGGCCCACAAAAAAGCCTCAAACCATTCCTGCTGTCTTTCAGGGGCCTCGGTTTCTGCAAGCGCTTTCGCAATCCGCTGGTAGGTGTGGTCGATGTCCTGGTCCAGGGCGTCGCCCGACTTGGTTTTCAGTCGGTACTTCTTATCCCAGATATCAACCGAAGCACTTTGGAGGGGAATTTCTTCGACCAGGCCTGATTCGTTCGGTGAGGCGGCTGTTTCCATGTATGGTTAAGTGTTTGCCGGTAGTTTTGCGGGCAAAGCGCCCCTCGGGTTCGAAGCACAAAGGTCTGCTCCGAACTCATTTTTACATCTGTACGAAAACGTCAGAAATCGTTTACGCCACATAATTATGGGTAGGCCTGGTCTGAAACACTATATGTTGTGGCGTCGTCGAAAGAATACGCCCAACATATAGGGAGGTCAAATTTTTTTGGGATGACGCCAAAACCAGTTGGAAAATGCGCCTCGCTCAAACGGTGAGCTGGCGGTAGATGCTCGAGACCCGGATCGGCAACTGTCGGACGTCATCGATCAGGGTGTAATTCACGGCTCCATACATGTGCGGAAGATACTCGCGGGCCTGCTGATCGATGGTGATACAAAAGGGATGGATTCCGGAACGTTTGGCTTCGGCGAGTGCTTGCCGGGTATCTTCAATGCCGTACTCCCCGCGGTAACCGTCATAGTCATCGGGCTTGCCGTCGGAGAGGGTGATCAGCAGACGGGTTCTTGCCGAGACATCATTCAGCAGTCGGGTCAGGTGACGGATGGTCACGCCCATGCGGGTGTAGTCTCTTGGCTCAATGCCCGCAATCCGCGCCCTGACCTCGTCTGAGTATGATTCGTTGATGTGTTTGATCCGATAGAGTTCGCAGCGTTTGCGCGTCATCCCGGAAAACCCGTAAATCGCGTAACGGTCGCCGAGAATCTGTAAAGCTTCACACAGGAGCACCAGGCACTCGCGTTCGGCGTCGTTGATCCAGCCTTTGGTGGAGCCGCTGACGTCGACCATGAAAACGACCGCAATATCCCGTTGGCGCCGTTCCAGACGCGACAGAATGCGCTCGCTCATCTCTTCGCCCTTGAGGGCGTCGATTCGGGCACGGACCAGCGCATCGAGATCGATCTCGTCACCGGTCTGCTGGTGCTTGACCCGCTGGATCCGGGCTCGCAGCGCCTCAAAGCCGCGCCGCAGGGTGTAGATGGAACCTCTATATTTTTCAATGGTTTGTGTGTAAAAGGCCGCCTGTCCAGCGGGCATGTCGCGTTCGCGCAGGATGCACCAGTCCTTGCGGTAGTGACGGCGCCGAAAGTCCCATTCGTCATAGAGAAAGACGGTTTCATCCGTTGCCTGCTCGGCGTTTTCCGCGGCATCACTCGTGTCCGGCCGGGCGCTCGGATCGTAGGCTTGGCTCCCGGATGCCGCGCTCAGTCCCGGTACGGAAAGCTCCTCAAAATCAAGGTGTATCGAACGCAGCAGTTGGTTAATTTCCTCCGGAGCCTGCAGCGTCTGGTTGCCTACGCCGATGACGAAAGCTTCGGTTTCACCCGGTCGCTCACCGACCTTTCTATCCTTTTGCAGAGTGACTTCGTCAGCTTGCCCGGCGCGGCTCGGCGTTGCCGCCAGCAACTCGGCAAGTGCCTTGGCCAACTGTCTGGTTTCCCGCTCAACACGGGCAGCACTTATTTTTTCCGCGCCGGCGATATCGATCTCACCTGCCCACGGCGGCGGCGGTGGCAGCGGAGGGGCATCACCATAGAGTTCCTCAAGCAGTGCTAAGGTATCCTGAACCTTTGCGTCTGGTTTGAGGAGCGGCGCGGCGAAGGCGCACTTTTGGACGGCATCGTCTGAGGGCATACCCTGTAGCTGATCCATTTGTCGGGCCAGGCCGGGGAAGGCCCTGCGCACACAGGCATCCAGACGTATCTGCTCAAGATGCTGAAAAAGTTCCCGGGCACGAATGGGGTCCGGGTAACGATCCAGCAGTTGCGACAGCTTGGGCGCTTGTGGGCTTTGACGTCGAAAAGTGCCAAAGTGAATCTGGGCCCAGAGTTGCGTTGCGGTCAGACGATACAGGGCGGCGTTTTTTTCCGGGCTTTGGAACTCATTGATGAACGCAGGGAGATAGACCGTTTCGGTATCGGTGCAGGCCGTATCCGCGGTCTTCACCCGCAGCGGCCTCGCAGAAAGTCCGCGCAAGTAATGACTCAGGATCGAGACCTTGGTGTCGTCAAGGCGGACCGCATACCTGCTCTGACCCTGGATTTCCACAAAGGTATCGACCGCTGCAAGCGCCTGGCTTCCGGGATAAAGACCCTGCTGGTCATAAACATCCATGGCATGGATGACCCAGTTTTCGACGTGTTCCAGGTCCATCACGGCGAAGGCCCGCGGGGCGTTCACGATGAACTGAAAGCCGAGTTCCGAGTTGGTACGGATGATCACCTCAAGCCAATGCAGCACAAAAGCCTGCTGCGCCGCACTGCAAAGGGCGAGCTGCTCTGCGGCTCGCGCAGTATTGCGCCCGGAGGACAGCACTGCATCGAGCATCTCATCCAGGCGCGTCTGGATTTCAACTGCAGTTAACAGGCCTTCAATAGGGTGCATGGCGGGGTAGGCGTTTGCTGAACGCAGGCAGTATAGTCTCAGTTTTGCGGCGCACCGCTGTAGTCGTGATCGCGCAATCGGCCCATCTTGGCCCGAGCGGGAGAACGCGGCATCCTGTTCGCTGATGGGGGCCAAGAGGCGCCCAGGATCACCCTGAAAATCAACGTTAGATATACCCGTCGGGGTAAACCATGCTCTCAGAAACCCTCAACTGGATAGCAGCGCACCCCGGAGTGACCGGCGCGGTGGT
>DCXP01000008.1 GCA_002327725.1 Proteobacteria bacterium UBA2133 | reverse complement strand
GACGGTCATGACGTCGTTGCCCTGGACTACAAAGAAGGCATCAAGACCGAGGAGCTTCGCCGATGGGGGGCGACCGTCGTTATCGCAAGCGTTACCGATACCGATGCGGTTCGATCCGCAATCGATGGCGTTAAAGTCGTCCACCATCTGGCGGCGGCATTTCGTGAACTTGATGTCCCCAATACCTATTACCAAGAGATCAATGTTGGCGGCACCCGCAACGTTCTGGAGTTAGCGCGAGCGGCCGGGGTACGCCGTTTCGTGTATTGCAGCACCTGTGGTGTCCACGGCAATGTCGCCAATCCTCCCGCGGACGAAGACGCGCCTATCACGCCGGCGGATTATTACCAGCAGACCAAATACGAAGCCGAGCCTTTGGTCAAAAGCTTCGAGAGCGAAGCGATGAAAACCGTCATCCTGCGGCCCGCGGCTATCTATGGACCCGGCGATCCTGAACGCTTCGGCATGATTTTCCGCCGGGTCGCCAAGGGTAGCTTTCCGATATTCGGCAGTGGTCAGGTCTTTTATCACCCGCTTTACATCGATAACCTGGTCGACGCACTGGCAGCGGTCACCAATGACGGGGTCGGCGACGGCGGGACTTACCTCATCGCCGACGAAGAATACGTGACCATCGAAAACCTGGTCACGCGCGTGGCAAAGGCGATGGACCGCGAAGTCAAAACGCCCCACCTGCCGTTCTGGCCACTATGGCTTGCCGGGCACATTTTTGAGAAGGTATGCCAGCCACTGCGGATCACGCCCCCCATCTTCCCGCGACGCGTCGATTGGTACCGCCAGAACCGGGCCTTTGATATCTCCCGGGCACAAAAGGAAATCGGCTTTCATCCTGCCGTCGGCCTCGACGAGGGTTTACGGGCGACGGCACGCTGGTACCAACAGGAAGATTATCTCTAGGGATGGCCGGCCCTATTCAATATATATGTCCGGCCAATTGTCATTACCGCTGTGAAACGTCAGCCGAACTGCCTGGTCAAAAGGCGCTCGGGTAGGCCAGAGAAAAATCTCATAATCAGCCACGTCATGCTCGTGGCCCCCGGCGCTGGCCCCGAGCACGAGATAACGGCCATCCCGACTCAGTTTCGGAAAATATTCGTGGCTGTACGGGGCCGGCAGATCCAACCATGCTTGCGGCGCACCTTCGCCGGGCACTTGCCGATAGACGCGGTTTCGCATCAGCCCGCCGTCATCAACCCAGTAGACAAACCGGTCCCCGGGCGCCCAGCTCAACTGACAACCCTTGCCGACGGGCTGCACAGAACCATCATTGTCAATAATCGCCGTCATCCGCCGGGGTCCGCGCCATGTGGAGGCCAGCCGCCCGGAACGGCTGCTCAACGACGGTTCATAGAGTTTTATCCCCGCGGGAATGCCTCCGTCGCCTGAGCGAAAAAGCACGCGCTCTTTCTGACTGGCCAGTGCATACTCGATGAACTCGGATCCCCGCCGCTGGAAGTAGACATAACGGCCGTCTGCAGACCAGGTGGGAGCTCCGGCATATTCGGCAAGAAGCTGTTCCTGCCCGCTTTTCAGGTCCAGTAGGTAAGTATCCCAGTCATTGAGATCGCGTAACGATACCCACGGCTTGCGCGAACGCATGAACACGATCTGGCTGCCGTCGGGGGAAATCCTCGGGAAGGTTTCGGTATGAGGATGTTGTGTCAGTCGATCGATGCTGCGGTCTTCAAGGCGCATCCGGAGGATGTCGTGACTGCCATACCGGTTCGAACTCCATACAACCCAGCCCTTCAGTCCGGTTGCTGCATCAGCGGAGGCATCCGTAACACCGGCCAGCAAGCCGCCCGAGGGAGGCGCCACCTGCGAACGGGCTGCCCTGACCCGATCCACCTGATAAGCTGACAGGCCGATGGCCGACAGCAGCGCCACAACCGCCAGCACAACACGCCATCGCTGCCACAGTCCGGCCGAAATCCTCCGACTTGTCTTGCCATGGCCTAAGTCACCCGCCCCGATGATGAAAAACAGGACCAGGCAGATACAACCGAGCGTGTAATCCAGTGCCTGGCTGCCAATATGCACGGTGAGTAACGCCATGACCGCTGCCGCCAGCGGGTATCCCAGCAGCACAAAAGCAGCCGCACCGCCGGCTTCGTAGGCCCCGAAACTCATCAGGGTCGGAACCGGCAGGCTCGCACCCACTTCCGAGGCGATCAGCGCGACCAGAACATCGGCAACATCCGCTGCGGCGCCCGCCATCCCCGGACTCGACACTACCGTGTTAAAAAGCAGTATCAGCCCGCCGTACTTCAATACCCGGATCGCGGCGGTAAGTCCCAACGCCGATCCGAGCATCTTCGCCTGACGACACCGGGTCAGTGCCTCGGAGACGTCGGAGACAAAAGATACCAGTCGATACAGCAATCCTGATGTACGGGTTTTCCCCCTGGACCATCGGGCAAAGGCCCGCAATCCCGGCCACAGCACGATTGCCCCGATGGTGATCACTGCCCCGAGCAGCAGCGCCGCGGGCAATGATCCCTGACGTAGAACCGATTCGGTGAGGGGCAGCAGACCCACCAGCAGCAGTACCGGAACCAGAATGACGATATCAAGCAGAAAACTAAGGGCCAAGGTAGCGATCCCGGCCGATATCGGTACCCGGCAGGCCTTTTTCAGCATCGTCACAAAAATCAATTCTCCGAGGCGCGCGGGCAGCAGATCGACGATCATATTGCGTACACCGGTAACCATGAACAGCAGCGGAAACGATATCTTCCCAGAGCCCATCGAAGCGCTCAGAAGCAGGCGGTAACGCACTGTGCGCAGCACGGTATTCGCAGCCAGCATTAAGGTATAGAGCAGGACCACACCCAAGGGTACGCCCTTGAGCGTCTGAAAGACCATGGACAGGTTTACCTCGCTGCCACTGAGTGCCACAACATGCAGCAGCGCCGCGAGCAACAGCAGCGACAGGGTCAGGCCCACGGTCAGGCGCACCAGGCTCTGACTGAGACTTGTTCCCGGTTGCTGCCACATCGTTTGATTATCCCATGTCCGACCTGGACAAAAGACCGTACAATCAGGTTCTGTCCGAAAAGCGCTGCTTGCTCGGGCTGACCCTTGCATCACGTCGGCGGATACCCCGTTGGTATTCTGGCGGGCCTGGTTTTTTCTCCCACTGATGAACTCAACGTCGACATGTGCGGAATTGCGGGAATCCTGAGTCCCGACCCGGAGCAGCGTGCCGCCATCGAAAGGATGGCCGAGACGCTCTTGCACCGGGGGCCGGATGATAAGGGTTTTTACCGCAATGGCGCGATGGCGCTCGCGCAGACCCGGCTCAGCATCATTGACCTGCAAACCGGCCACCAGCCGATCCTGAACGAGGATGAGACGCTGGTGCTGGTGTGCAACGGCGAGATTTACAACAGCCCCGCTCTGCGTGAAGCGCTGATAGAAAAAGGTCACCGCTTTCGCACCCGCACCGATGTCGAGGTGATCCTGCACCTCTACGAAGAACACGGCGATGACTGTGTCAAACACCTGCAGGGCATGTTTGCTTTTGCACTGTGGGACCGGCCGCGCCAGCGCCTGCTGCTGGCCCGTGATCACATGGGCCAGAAACCCCTGTTTTTCAGCACCGCGTCCGGCGCCTTCTCCTTCGCCTCGGAGGTAAAGGCGCTGCTGGCGTCACAACTCATCGAGGCCAAGATGGAACTCGAGGGGCTATGGCACTACATGTCGCTTCGCTTCATGCCTGATGAGTTCACTTTCTTCAAGGGCATCCGCAAACTCCCTGCCGGAAGCCGGCTGGTCTTTGAAGACCAAACCGTCAAGGTTGATCGCTACTGGAATATCGACTTTCTGAAAAAACATTCCGGGTCAGAAAAAGACATCGAAGAGGGTCTGCACCAGACCTTGCTCGAAACCGTTGAGTCACACATGCTGAGTGATGTCCGGGTCGGCGCTTTTCTGTCCGGTGGCATCGATTCCGGAACGGTCTCTGCCATGATGGCGAGCCTTCAGGATCAGCCGGTACCGGTCTTTTCGATCGGCGTCAAAGAGCAGTCCTTTAACGAACTTCCCTACGCCAGAATGGTCGCTGAACGCTATGCCATGGAGGCACACGAAGAGGTCGCCGAGTCCGACATGATCCACAAGATCCCGGCCATGATCCATCATATGGATGAACCCTCGGACCCCTTCGGCGTCGGCGTTTACCTGGTGGCCCAACTGGCGCGCCGCACCGTGAAAGTCGCCCTCTCTGGAGACGGCGGAGATGAAAACTTTGCCGGCTATGACCGTTTTGCCGGGCAGCGCCTGGCCGACTACTACGCAGTGATGCCGCGCTGGCTGCGCCAGAATGTCATGGCACGACTGATCCGCCTTATCCCCGACAGCTTTCAATACAAGACCATCGCGCAGAAGGCGCGCTGGCTGAACGAAATGTCGCTACGGGACCGGGGTGAGCGCTACGCCCACAGCATGAGCTTTCTGCGCTTCACCGACGATGCCAAGCGCTCACTGTTCACGCAAGAGGCCCGGTCCGCTTTTGACGCACAGGACTCACGGGAAAAAATCCTGACACACTTTGATGCGCACAATGTCAACGAGCTGGTAGACCGCATGCTCTACACAGATCTCATGACCCGGATGCCCGACCACCTGCTCGTGATCGCAGACCGCATGTGTATGGCGCACTCTCTGGAGAACCGCTCTCCGCTGGTAGACCACCGCCTGGTGGAGTATGCGGCGGCGATTCCCGGGCGGATGAAACTCAAGGGCATGAAGCTTAAGCATATTCTGCGATCGGTCTCTGCCCGTTATCTGCCCCGGGAACTGGTGTACCGCGAGAAACAGGGTTTTGGTTTTCCGATCGCACTGTGGCTGCGAAACGACCTCAGGGACTTTCTGCGGAACCTGTTCGCCGAGTCCCGTTTTGTTGCGGCCGGGATTTTTGATGGAAGCACCATACAGATGCTGCTCGATGAACATCTCAGCGGAAAAGTGGATCACAATTTCAGGCTTTGGATCCTGCTCAACCTCGAGCTGTGGCACCGGATGTACTTTGAAAATATCTCCGTGGAGGAGATGCGGGAGTTGACCGATCAGATGATGGGTCATTGACCGGGGGGCCCGGTTCCTGGGCTGGGGAGCACACCGG
>DCXP01000052.1 GCA_002327725.1 Proteobacteria bacterium UBA2133 | reverse complement strand
GGTCACCCGCCAGCTTGCGCTCACACTGGGAATTGAGCTGGTGCGCTTTGACATGTCTGAGTACATGGAGCGCCATACCGTTTCCCGGCTGATCGGCGCACCCCCAGGCTACGTGGGGTTTGACCAGGGCGGCCTGATGACCGAAGCGATCACCCGCAATCCGCACTCGGTACTGCTCCTTGATGAGATTGAAAAGGCCCACCCGGATGTCTTCAACCTGCTGCTTCAGGTGATGGATTACGGCACGCTGACCGACAACAACGGGCGCAAGGCCGACTTTCGCAATGTGATCATTGTGATGACCACGAACGCAGGCGCCACCGAGATGGCACGCAGTTCAGTGGGTTTCGTTGATCAGGATCACAGCGCTGACGATACCGAAGTTATCAATAAACTATTTACCCCCGAGTTTCGCAATCGCTTGGATTCGGTGATCCGTTTTGGTGCCTTGGACGAGACCACTATCGGCCATGTTGTCGATAAATTTATCGTTCAGCTTGAGACCCAGCTCGCTGACAAGAACGTCATTCTGGAGGTTGATCAGGATGCGCGGCAGTGGCTGGCCAGAAACGGTCACGATGCGACGATGGGCGCACGGCCGATGGCGAGACTCATCCGCGAGCGCATCAACCGGGCGCTGGCGGACGAACTGCTCTTTGGCAAACTTGCCCAGGGCGGAACCGTGCGGGTCTACGAAAAACAGGGTGATCTCGCTTTCGATATTGAGTCGCCAGTGCAG
This sequence comes from Proteobacteria bacterium UBA2133, assembly GCA_002327725.1. Taxonomy (GTDB): domain Bacteria; phylum Pseudomonadota; class Gammaproteobacteria; order Arenicellales; family UBA868; genus UBA868. Next base: position 9,872 of record DCXP01000052.1, on the reverse strand, counting down.
TCCTAGCGACAGCTATTCGCGGATTCCTCCAAAGCCAAATTGATCCGCAGACACCAACCAGAAGCGGTGCCGGCATCCGGTGCGCCATTCAGCCAGGTCGTCACCGACGACCACTACGCCTACCTCGCTGGCCTGGTCGCCGCCGATTTTCCGGCAGGTCAAGCGGTACTGGGAGATCCTGTTGAGGAGACCCGGGCGATCATGCAGGCCATTCAGGAGATTCTGGCCGAACTGGGACTTAGTTGCAGCGATATCGTGCGGGCCGATGTGCACCTTTCAAACTTTGATTATTTTGATCAAATGGACGAAGCCTACCGGCAGTTTTTTGACGATGACGCCTTTCCGGCCCGCACAACGACCGAGTCACCGCGGCTTTTTGGCAGCGCCAGCGTCGAGATCACGGTGCAGGCGCGCCTCAAAGACTAAGCGACAGACGCGGCCTCGAATCAGTCGGTCAGGGGCTGCCCGTCGAGCAGTGCAACGCCGTCTTTCAGCGCAAGTCGTCCCGACGCGAACCACCCCACTGCCTGCGGATAGATACGGTGTTCAACGTCGTGGACACGGGCCGCCAGGATCTCTGCCGAGTCGTCCTTCATTACCGCCACCCGGCCCTGAATAATCACCGGTCCTGCATCCAGATCTTGGGTGACAAAGTGCACGCTGGCACCGTGCTCCTTTGCACCATCTGCAATTGCCCGCTCGTGGGTATCCAGTCCGGGGTAGCGGGGCAGCAGCGAAGGATGGATATTGATGAGGCGCCCCGCAAAGCGGTCAACGAATTGGGGGCCGAGGATGCGCATGAATCCTGCCAGCACCACAAGATCAGGGTGAAACGCTTCGACCAGCGCCGCCAATGCATCGTCATATTCAAGGCGGTTGGCAAAATCACGGTGGTCAAGGCAATGCGCCGAGATTCCTGCCTGCCGGGCGCGGGTCAGGCCAAAAGCGGATTCAACGTTGCTGATGACGGCGGTGACTTCGGCTGGAATACCGCCTCTGCCACATTGATCCATAATGGCCTGCAGGTTGCTGCCGTTGCCGCTGATCAGCACCACGATCCGGCAGGTCTTCGCGTCGTTATTCGAAGACAACACCTGCGTGACCGGTTTGAATTTCCCCAATGGGGTAGGCCGTCTCGCCACTCGCTTCAAGCATTTTCTGGGCTTGAGGTGCATCCTCCGGGGCAACGACAATGACGAGGCCGATACCGCAGTTGAAGGTGCGCCGGATTTCCATGTCAGTGACGCCGCCTTCGGATTGCAGCCAGTCAAATATCTCTGGGCAGGACCAGGCCTTCAGATCGATATGGCATTCATGGCCCTCTGGTAATATGCGCGGAATATTGCCCGGCAGGCCGCCGCCGGTAATGTGAGCGATCCCCCGAACCGCAATCTTGTCAAGAAGATTGAGAATGCTCCGGACGTAAATCCGGGTCGGAGCCAGCAGAACCTCACCCAGTGTAGCACCGGCGATGGGTGTGTTGAGCGACGCACCGCTGCGGTCGACGATGGCCCGCGCTAGCGAATACCCGTTTGAATGCAGTCCACTTGATGCGAGGCCGAGGACCTGATCTCCAGAGCGAATCTGCCGGCCGTCGATGATCTTGTTTTTTTCAACGATTCCAACGCAAAACCCCGCCAGATCATAATCGCCCGCTGCATACATGCCAGGCATTTCGGCGGTTTCGCCTCCGATCAGGGCAGCCCCGGCCAGTTCGCATCCCGCTGCAATTCCGGAGATAACCGACTCCGCCTGCGCCGGCGAGAGCTCGGCAGTGGCGAAATAATCGAGGAAGTAGAGCGGCTCGGCCCCAACCACCAGAACATCGTTGACACACATTGCGACGAGGTCGATTCCGATGGTGTCGTGTCGGCCCAGCGCGATGGCCAGTTTGAGTTTGGTTCCAACACCGTCGGTCCCCGAGACCAGAACCGGCCGCTGGTACTGCCCCACGGGCAGTTCAAAGAGTCCGCCGAAGCCGCCGATACTGCCCAGGCATTCGGGCCTTTGGGTGCGTCGCACCAGAGGCTTGATGCGTTCCACCAGATCATCACCCGCGTCAATGTCGACGCCCGCGTCACGGTAACTGAGAGGGGGATCGCTTGAGGGAGGCACGGGGAAACGCCAAAGGGTGAGCCAGACAGTTATGGTATCGTATGTGCAGCCGGGAGAGGGAGCCGAATTACTGTGCCCAACAGGTTTTAACCTTTACTGAGCCCGGATTCCGTCTTATGTCCCGTATGCCGCTGCTCCATCAGCTTCCCAATCTGCTGACCCTCCTTCGGATTGGCGCAGCACCCGTACTTATCCTTTTCCTGTACAACGGGCGCTATGGTGCTGCGCTCGTGGTCTTTGTGATTGCCGGCATTACCGATGGCCTGGATGGCTGGATAGCGAAACAATTCGACGCCGTGACCCGACTGGGTTCTATCCTGGATCCGCTGGCAGACAAGATTCTGATTGTCAGTACTTATGTCATGCTGGCACTGGCAGGCGATATTCCGTTCTGGCTGCTGCTGCTGATCGGGTTTCGGGACCTCGGGATTATCGGTGGTGTCCTGGTGCTGCAGTGGGTACACGGTGATGTGCATATGCAGCCGAGCCCGGTAAGCAAGCTGAACACCTTCCTGCAGATCTCACTGGTGGTGCTGATCATGGTGGAGCGGGTTGATTTGCTGTCGCTCACCGCACTGACCGAGGTTGTGCTCTGGCTGGTTGTCGCAACGACGTTCGCGAGCGCATTTCATTACGTGTATTTCTGGGTTATCCGGCCGGCCGATGCCAGTGGACAGCCCTGATGAGAAACTGAGCATTGTCCGGGGCTGACCAGATCCGGCTGCCGTTGCGTCTGAAGGATCAGGCGTCATTTGAGAATTTTCTCGTCGGCAACAACGGCCAGGTGGTCGAACTGCTGCAAGACCCGGCGGCAGGCAGTAATGCGCAGGTGATCTATCTGCATGGGCCAAAGGGTGCCGGAAAGTCCCATCTGTTGCAGGCCTGTTGCAGGGACCGCCTGGAATCGGCGGGCACGCCTGCTTATGTGTCGTTAAGTCTGGATGGTGTCCGCCCGGAAATGATCCGCGATCTGGAAGGGCCCGGGATGGTCTGTCTTGATGATATCGATTCCGTCAGCGGGGACCGGCTTTGGGAAGAGACTCTGCTGGGTCTGTACGAGCGCCTGACCCAGTCCGGCGGCAGCCTTCTCGTCGCAGGAAGTTATCCACCCGCGCAGGCAGGGTTTGCTCTTGCGGATCTCGCTACCCGGCTCGCCTCAGGCGGTGTCTGGCGGGTTCAGCCCCTCGATGAAGACCAGTTGCCGGAGGCGATGCAGTTGCGGGCCCGGCTGCGGGGGCTGGAGCTGCCCGATGCGGTGGTTGCTTACCTTTTACGTCGGGTGCGCCGGGATCCGTCGACGCTGTTCGTGCTTTTGGATCAGATCGATGATGAGGCCTTTTCGCATCAACGCCGATTAACGGTTCCTTTCGTTCGGGAACTCGCCGGACGGTTGCTGCAGAGTTAGCCTGTCTTCAGGGTCTGTGCCGTGGTCGCAAGGCGCACGCCAAGGGTTCGGCACAGGGTCGCTTCGTCTGCACTGATCGGCCTGTCATTGGCGCCGCCAGCGACGTGACTCGCGCCGTAGGGGGTGCCGCCGGCCTGGGTCCGGTTAAGCGCCGCTTCGGTGAAGGGCAGGCCACAGATCAGCATGCCATGGTGCAGCAGGGGAAGTATCATGGAGAGCAGCGTGGATTCCTGGCCGCCATGTTGGGTCGAAGAGGAGGTAAACACGCCAGCCGGTTTTCCTGCGAGCGTACCGGCAAGCCAGTCGGATCCGGTTTGCTGCAGAAAATATGCCAATGGCGCTGCCATCTGCCCAAACCGGGTCGGACTGCCAAGGGCGAGCCCATCGCAGTCGTCAAGTTCTTTTTGCGCAACGTAGGGCGGACCCGCAGACGGAATCTCAGGCGCCGTGCTTTGCGGCGTTGTCGAGACCGGCGGCACGGTTCTCAGCCGCGCGGAGCACTCCGGCACGCTCTCGATCCCCTGGCAGATCAGACGGGCCATTGCCGCAACCGCGCCATAACGGCTGTAGTACAAGACCAGTATCTCAGTCATCTAAATGGGCCTGTCGCCCCGAACGGTCACAGAATATCAATGACGTTCTCGGGCGGTCTTCCGATGGCAGTCCGGCTCCCGTTGACAACAATGGGTCGCTCCAGAAGGATTGGGAACCTGGCGATGGCGCCAATGAGTTCCTCCTCGCTGGCTGTGTCAAGACTGTTCTCTTTGTAGGGCGCTTCTTTTGTCCGGACCATCTCAATGACCGGACAATCAAGCGCAGTGCGCAGTTGTTTCAGCGTCGCTTCATCTGGAGGATCGTTGAGATAGTCGATAATTTCAGGCTCCATCCCCCGTGCGACAAGCAACGCAAGGGTGGCCCGGGATTTTGAGCATCGGGGGTTGTGATACAGCTGAATAGCCATGCGTTTTCCTTGAATTTCTTGACAGATCACGGGGCGGAAGTTACATTGCGCTCGTTATACCGTGCTGTAAAAAATTCCGCTAAACGGCGTGATTTTATACGCAAACATTCCACAGAGAGCGACCCGATGAGAATGAACACAACACCCATCCGAACCCTGCTGGCACTGGTCTCGATAGCCGCGGTGGCCACGGGTTGTGTCACGGCCAAACCCAACGAAACTGAAGCAGGGGCGGCAACAGCCGCCGCACCTGCACCGGCGGTATCGATGGCGCCTGCTGTGGTGGCTGCCGTCGACAGGCCCGACGACTGGTGTGACCGGTACCCGGACTCCTTCGAATGTGAGGACGCTTCAGCGAAGGCAACCACCTCAGACGACTGGTGCGCCCGATACCCGGATTCCTTCGTCTGCAAGGAAGAGGTCGCATCAGGACAGACCTCTTCAGAGGACTGGTGTGCCCGGTACCCGGACTCTTTCGTCTGCAAGGATGAGGCCCCGGTACCCGCTATCTCCGCCTATGTGGTGCAGGCCGGTGATCATCTGTGGGGGATCGCATCGCAGCCAAAGGTGTATGGTGATCCTTACCAGTGGCCGCTGCTCTTCAAACGCAATCGCCCGGATATAAACGATGCGGATCTGATCTATCCTGGACAGATGATCCAGATTGAGCGCGATCTCAGCGATTTTCAGGTTCAGGAAGCTATCAACCATGCCAGGACCCGTGGTGCCTGGGCACTGGGTGTGGTTGAGGGAAGCGACCTGAGATATCTGCAGGCTGCCGGGGCATCGGATGCCAGCAACGCAACTACCGAGCAGGCCGCTGCCATGATTGCGCAGGCGGGTGCTGAGGTAAAGGCGGCTAAGGCAGCCAGTGCCGTCTGGCGTATACTTGACCCTGCAATCGGGGGTAGCGCGGTGCCGCTCGATAAGGCGCTCAAGGCAGCCCAGAAACAACTCGATGCCGGCGATGCGCCTGAGGCGTTCCGCCTCGCCCAGCGGGTCTCGGAGTCTGCACAACTCGGCATCGCTCAGGCCGCCCAGCAGGCCAATGCAGGACCAACATACAACTGATCTGGCGGTAATCTACAAAAAGGGCCCCGCATTGCCGGGGCCTTTTTTTTGTCAGGTTCTGAGGTCATCATAGCAAGACCGGGAATACCAGTAGCGCTGCTTTGGACACTATGAGTACTGCGAACACACCGTCATCGTCGACCCGGCAGATGCTGCATCGCATTGTGACCCGGGTAAAAAAGTCCCGACTGCCAAGCGTGGCATCGGCGCTGGCATTTACCACTGTGCTTGCTCTGGTGCCTCTGCTGACCGTTGTGTTTGCGATCCTTTCGATGTTTCCATTTTTTTTCGAGTGGCGAGATGAGATAGAAACTTTTCTTTACAACAACCTGGTTCCTGCGACGGGGGATGTGGTCAAAACGTATCTGCAGGATTTTGCCGGTCAGGCAGGAACGCTGACGGGACTGGGCCTCGCCGCGTTGCTGGTGACAGCACTGCTGTTGCTCTCGACCATCGAAGATGCCTTCAACAATATCTGGAATATCCAAAGAGGACGGACAGTGTCGCAACGCCTGCTGTTGTACTGGGCGATGCTGACTTTAGGTCCCGTGCTGATGGTAACGAGTCTTGCACTGACGACCTATCTGGGCTCGTCTGTGCTCAGCGCATGGATCCCTGCGGGACACGGTGTCGCTGTGGCAGCGCTGAAGGTGTTGCCGGTTTTTCTGGAGGGGGTGGGATTTTTTCTGATGTACCTGATCGTGCCGAGTTGCACGGTAAGGCTGAGGTCCGCAGTGGGCGGCGCGGTGGTGGCGCTTGCACTGTTTGAACTGACGAAGTTCGGCTTCGCGATCTTCATCGCCAATTTCAATACGTATCAGATCATTTACGGCGCGATGTGGAGCATCCCGGTATTTTTGCTCTGGATTTACCTTTCCTGGCTGGTGACACTGTTGGGAGGGTGTATCAGCGCCGAGATGGATGCTTCCGCGAAAACGCCTGCATCCCTGCCACGGGTTCCGCCGGTGATGAAAAAATCGCCCGGCGAACGGGGCATCCGCTCCGGACGTAACCACCCCCAGGGGTAGCGGGTGGCGTATCGCACCGTTGGCACTGCTCCCCTGATGGAGCAGGATCCAGCGGGGTCTTTTACTATGTTTAATGTATTATAATATACTGAAAGTTATCTATTTCTGGCTATTTATTTATGTGTCTGCCAATGAAAATCGCATACGCATTGTCTATCGCTCTGACGGGCTTTCTTCTGGTGCCGGTACCCCCGGCAGGTGCCAGCGAGACCCGGGATCCTGCGGAGTACTTTTTTCAGGAGAGCTTTAACGATCTCAGCGAGGAAGCCGAGATAGCCCGTGAGGAAGGCAAGACTGGCATCCTGGTCATGTTTGAAACTGACGACTGCCCATGGTGCGAGCGGATGAAGGACACCGTGCTCAATCAGGCAAGGGTGCAGGATTATTTTCGAGGCCATTTTCGCCTGATCGGACTCAACACCGACGGTGATGCGCCGGTTACCGGTTTTGACGGCATCGAGGTCTCCGAGACTGAATTTGCATTGACGCACAACCGTGTGCGGGCCACCCCGGCGTTTCTCTTTTTTGATACCGAAGGCCGGTTGCTGGTCCGCTACACCGGAACGACCCGCGATCCAGAGGAGTTTCTCTGGCTCGGCGAATACGTGGTGAATGCCCATTTCAAGCATGAGCGTTTCTCAAGCTACAAGCGCAAGCGCAGGGAAGCGTCATCCTGATCGGGACACCATTTCTGTGCACCAGGGCGACCGCCTAGCAGTCGTGAGACCTGCCGTCCAGATGTTTTTGCGGTCAATCGGCCTCGCCGCCATGCTGTGGCCGTTGTGGGTGTCGGGACAAAGCGACAGTGCAAAGCCGCCTTTGCCCGAACCGTTAACGCTGACGGACGCGCTGCTTCTGGGGATAACGGCGCACCCGGATCTGGCGATTGCGCAATCGCGGGTCACCGCCGCCGAGATTCAGCTTGGAAAAGTTGACTCCAGTTATGGGTTTGACGCTTTCGTCGAGCTGCAGCCAAGGTTGTCGAGCCGGGCCGCCTTGGAAGCTGTGGACTTTGAAGACGACAGCCGTTACGGGCTGGTGGTGAAAAAGCGCCTGACGGATTTCGGTCGTACTGAGAGAAGAAAAGAGGCGGCAAGGTCGGATGTCGCTGCCAACCAGGCCCGTTTTGTGACCCGGCGCGATCGCCACATGCTGGATATCATGCGCAGTTTTTTTTCGGTGATCCTCGCAGACCATGCCTACCGGGCGCTTAATGAACGGTTGACGATTGACTATTTTCGTTATTCAAGAATGGCTGAACGGCGCGACCGCTTCGAGCAGTATTCGGACCTTGAGGTAGCCCAGCGGGAGGCTGCCTACCGCAAGGCTTATGTGGCGCGTCACCGCGCCGACCTTGAGCGTCGGCAGCGGCGCCACGCACTGGCGCTCAGGCTGGGTCGGCCGGGGGAACTTTCCAGTGAACTGGTGGTGCCGGACCTGTCGGTATATCAGCTGCGGGAGATTCCGGAGTACAACGACATCGTTGAGCAGGTGATCTCGACCTCGTCCGTTCTCGATGCGCATCGTGCTGGGGTGGCCTCGGCGCAGGCGAAGGTGGAGGTGGCGAAAAAACTCAATTCACCCGTATTAAGCGCCGACTTCGAGGCGAGGGAGTATCACGACAGTTCTTTTTCCAGTCGTGATCGCTATCGGTTGAATCTCAAATTCATTATGCCGCTTTTTAATGGAACCCGAACCCGCGATACCGAAGTGGCGCTCGCAGAGAATGCGCTGGCGCAAAAACAGGCCGAACTGCTTGCCGCTGAGTACGCGGTTCGCGAGGAAGTCATGACGCTCGTTAACGATCTTCTGATAAATCGCACAGCGGCCGTGGCGGCAGACGCCGACGAGACCTATCGTGGTTATTACCAGGATCGAAGCCGGGCGATGTATGAGATGGAGATGCGTTCCGACCTGGGTGATGCCCAGGCCGCCGCCGCTGAAGCACTGCTGGAAGTCACCCGGGTGGATTTCGAGCAGGCTCTGCTCTGGGCTGAAATGGATGCACTGCTCGCCAGGCCCGTAGCCCTGATGGAGGAGAAGTAGATCCCATGAAAACCTTTTTTCGCATCATTTTGTTGGTACTGTCTTCATTCGGCGCGGGCGCGCTCTATGGTGAGACCTTCAATGCCACGGTGGACTGGAACCGGCGGGTGACGATCGGCTTCGGGATGTCGGGACAGGTAAAGGCGGTTGCGGCACACCCCGGAGATGCGGTGGCGTCAGGCTCAGTTCTGGTGGCACTCGACACTGTGCTTCTCGAGATCGCATTGCACAAGGCATCGAACACCGAAGCCATCAGCGAGGCGGAAATGGAACGACAGCTCGCAGTGGTTGAGCGCGAGCAAACGCTCTATGACGAAGGATCGCTCTCTGCGGTGCAACTGGAACAGGTGGAACTGGAACTGTCGCGAGCCGAATTTGCGTTCAATGATGCCGAGCTTGAGCATCAGAAAATGCAACACCTGCTGGAACTTGCGACCTTAACGGCACCTTTCGATGCGTGGGTGGTGGATTCGGATTTTATGCCTGGCCAGTTTGTAAACCACGGGGCGGATGCTCCGCCCTTGATGGCACTGGCCGAAAGGGGCAGATATCTTGCACAGGCGAGAATTGATGTCACTGCCGTGGAAAGACTGTCGGACAATCCCAGCATACAGGTGCATGTGGGGGAGCGGGTCTTTGATGCGGTTCGCAGCCGTGTCGGGCTCGAACCGATTTTGGATGCCGCTCAGCAGAAGCGCTATCTCCTCAAAGTGCAGTTCGAAAGCGAAGACCTTATCCGGCCAGGGACACCCTGTACCGTGACAGTGCTCTAGAGGACCTCAGAAGGTCTCAGGTCGTGTTGCGGGTTAAAGAACTGATTGTCTTGAGGGTGGTGACAAAGGCGTCGAGCGGGTAATCGGCAGATTCTCCGGTGGCGCGGTTACGGTATTCGACGGCGCCCTTGGCGAGGCCGCGCTCGCCAACTACGATGCGGTGCGGGATACCGATCAGGTCCATTTCTGAGAACATCACGCCGGGCCGCTCATCCCGGTCATCCAGCAGCACCGAAAAGCCCGCGTCAACAAGATCTGTGTAAAGGGCCTCAACGGCATCAGCGACCTGCTGTGACTTCTTGAGGCCGATCGGCACGATACAGACATCAAAAGGCGCCAGTGGGGCTGGCCAGATAATGCCGTTGTCATCGTGACTCTGCTCGATGGCGGCGGCTACGATGCGGGTGATGCCGATGCCATAGCAGCCCATATGGAAAGGCTGGCTGCGACCTTCAGCATCAAGAAAGTTTCCG
>DCXP01000040.1 GCA_002327725.1 Proteobacteria bacterium UBA2133 | reverse complement strand
TTGGGAATCTTAACAATAAAATCATCGTGCCCGCACACGGTCGCCCGGGTGCGGATATGATCGCCAAGATAAATGAGTTCCTCGACCTTGGCGTCAAAAACATTGGGGAACTTGCCAGGCTCGGGATTTACCTCAACCCGTTCCGGCCGTAAAGACAGTGTGGCCCGCTCTCCGACCGCACCAACGTTGACCTTGAGCGCCTTGATCACCTCGCCGTTGTCTATCTTGACCTGACACTGGCTGCCCTCAATAGCCTCGACTGAACCCATCAGCCGGTTGTTCTCGCCGATGAACTGGGCAACAAAGGCGTTCTCGGGCCGCTCATAGAGATCGCTCGGGGAGGCGAGCTGTTGAATCACGCCGTCGTCAAAAACGGCGATACGGTTCGACATGGTCAGCGCTTCCGACTGATCGTGCGTGACATACACTACGGTTACGCCAAGGCTTTCGTGGATATGCTTGATTTCGTACTGCATCTGTTCGCGCAACTGCTTGTCGAGCGCCCCGAGGGGTTCATCCATCAGTACAAGATCCGGATCAAAAACCAGCGCCCTCGCAACCGCCACCCGCTGCTGCTGTCCGCCCGAGAGCTGTGCAGGGCGCCGAGCTCCAAAGGCGCCCAGTTGGACCATGTCGAGGGCGCGTTTGGTACGCGTTGCGATTTCGGACTTGCTGAGCCTGCGAACCTCTAAAGGAAAAGCGAGATTCTCGTTCACCGTCATATGCGGGAAGAGCGCGTAGTTCTGAAACACCATGCCGATGCCGCGTTTGTGGGGCGGCACGGCGTTGATCGGCCGGTCGCCAAGATAGATCTCACCATGGGTAGCGGGTTCAAAGCCGGCCAGCATCATCAGGCAGGTGGTCTTACCTGAGCCGGACGGTCCGAGCATGGTGACAAACTCGCCGCGTTCGATGTCGAGGTTCAGGTTCTTGACGACTAAGATTTCGCCGTCGTAACTCTTCTGGACCTCTTTAAAGCGGACAAAGATATCCCCCGTACTCATCTCGAGACTGATTCCTCCGATCGGCGTTGTATATTAGTACTGGCTTTGAAAATCACAGCCGAACTCCTGAATGGCTTTGAGTCTAGTGTTTTGGGAAGGGATTCTCAACATTGACCGGTTTTGGTGCAGACTTGGTATTTTGCGGACGCACCCGGGCTGACTGCCTGCGCTTTTTGCATGATATGGGGTTGTTTTCAAGCAGCAGTTGATGAAAATCACCCTGCAGGAAAGGAGGAGGTGATCGCCGGTGCATGAGTGGCCGAAGGCCCAAGGCAGGGAGAAGCAGCCGATGCTGAAAGCGAACCACGCCGTGATGCTTCTGAAGACCGATGCCCGGGATCAGGCGTGGATTGATGCTTTTTCAGATGCCATGCCGGAGCTTGAGGTCCGTCTGTGGCCGGAAACGGGAGACACGAGCGAAATCAACTGCGCGCTGTTGTGGTGCCCTCCGCCGGAATTATTCGACGGGCTGGATAACCTGGAGGTTATCTTCTCAATCGGCGCCGGGGTTGATTCATTATTGACCTGCCCGACACTGCCGGCGCACCTGCCCATCGTGCGCATGGTTGAACCCGAGCTCACTGCCGGGATGGTTGAGTTCTGCCTCTTTCATGTCTTGCGCTTTCACCGGTTGATGCACCGCTTTGAAACTCAGCAGGCTGAGCGGCACTGGGAGGAGTTGCCCCAGGTTCCCGCGACAGGAGTAACCGTGGGGGTCATGGGGCTTGGGGTGCTCGGGCAGGCGCTTGCGCGTCAGTTATCGGCACTGCGGTATCGGGTGATCGGCTACCGGCGCGGACCGGGCGCCGTTGACGGCGTCGAAGTATTTCATGGCGAGGATGAGCTGGAGGCGTTTATGCGTCGGAGCATGATTCTGGCTCTGCTGATGCCCTCGACGCCTGAGACGAACAGGATCATCAACAGGGAAACTCTCCGCTGGCTGCCTGTGGATGCTTATCTCATTAATGCAGGCCGTGGTGATCTCGTCAATGAGCAGGAGCTGATTGAGGCTTTGGATGCGGGACCGCTCGCGGGTGCGGCACTGGATGTGTTTGAGACAGAACCTTTGCCGCAGGCGAGCGCCCTGTGGTCCCATCCGGGCGTCTACGTGACACCTCATATTGCAAGCATCACGCATCCGCCGACGGCATGCCGCTACATTGTGGACACAATCAGATATTACCGGCAGGGCGAGCCCTGGCCGCATCTGGTTGAGATTGACAGAGGCTACTGACAGCGTGGGCTAATTGCCGAGGCTGTTCAGTTTTGAGTCGGATGGTGTGAGGGTATCTGCCGTGAGTCTTTGCGGGGCACGCAAAGGCACCGATGTCTGCAATGTCACCTGCCATCTGCCATCGTTGGTCCGGTGCCAGTATTGCTCAATCGCCATGGAATCGGTCTGATCTGACGCCATCCACCGGGTCAGCAGTCGCTCTTCCTTGCCAGGATAAAGTACAAGATCGGTAAAGAGAGCGCTCTTGTCGAGTCCGTGACTCATGGCTGGCGTTTCGTGATGATCGCCCGATGAGGTTTCTATCGGGCGATCGGCGGAGGCCGTGATCGAGGTGATGACGGCATTCCGGTTTTGCTGGAGTTTCTGTACCGGGATCCACTTTGGGACATCATCAATAACGATCGGGACATCACGGTGTGACCCGAACTGATTTACAAGTTCCTCAAAATCGGCGTTACTCAGTGTGATACACCCTTCACTCGCGCGCGGTCCGCGATTGATCCAGCCGGGTTCGGTTCCGTGCAGCCAGATGCCGAACCCGGTTCGGTTTAAAAACCGATCGAGCGTATTGGGGTAATCGGTTGTCAGGGCGCCTGCCCCGTAGCGGGCATGAAGTTCTCCGCCGGGAATATAACCATCAACCTGGTAAACCCCGACAGGGGTTTTCAGGTCACCCTCGCGCTCCTTGCCGAAACCGGCCCTGCCGATGGTGATGTAGTAATCAGAGAGTGGCACCAGGTGACCATTCTGCTGGGCAAACACATGAAGCCTCGACGACGGCAGATCGACATACAGAACGAAAGGAACCGCTGCTGAAACCTGCAGCAGTTTCGCCGGGACAGGACTGTTTTTTGTTCTGGCGGCAGTTTTCGTATGACGCCAGCGCAACTGAAGTTGTTGCCGAAGATCCGCAATCGCCGGGTCGGCTCGGCCGAAGTCTGATGCGCCGGCGAGCGCTGACAGAAGATCAGCATGCAGCAGGTGCGCAATACGACTTAAGGGAAAGTCTGCCTTCAGTTCATCAATAGTGCCTAGGGCATTGGTCCAGTTGCTGTCGATGACGGCGTCGGTAGCGGCCACCAGACGGGTTTCATAGTCGCTGCCCGCCATCGCCGCCGATGGCAGTGCTGTGGCAAGCAGCAATGTCGCCATGAGGCGACTGGTAAAGGTGAAGGCTTTCATCGGAGTGGATCACCTGACCCCGGCTGATGCGGTAAAGACGCGATTTTACAGTCGAGCATACGGGTACTCCAAATTTGCACTCCCGCGGCCGGTTTTTGGCCTCAATGTCTGCGTGAGAGGGCCGGAATCTCCATCAGCGTCTCCAGTGGCTGCTGTGGATCTGCTTTGGGATCTTTGGGATCCAGTGCCGCACGCAGGGAGCGGGCAGCCTGTTCGGTATAGATCTGGGTAAGGTTATCAAAGAGCACACGGTAGGAAGGATGGGTGTAAAGCCCCGCTCGCAACAGGGATGATGCCTGGTCAAGTTTGCCCTGATTGGCGTATATCCGCGCCAGGTTGTTATAGGACTCGGGTCTTGCGGGGTAGCGCGTGATCAGTTCACGGTAGGCATGTTCGGCTTGCGCGACATTCCCGGCGGCGTCAACCACCCGGGCACGGACGAACAGCAGTTCAACCGGATCTGATGTGGAGGCCGCGATCTCGGCATCGATGAGTTCGAGTGCTGCTTCATAATCGCGGTCGCTGATCATGGCTTCGAGTGTCTGCGGGTCAATGCCATAGGCAGAGACCGTCAGGCTCAGGCCGAGCGCTACGGCTAAGGCAGTGGGTATGTTCCGAGGAAAGATCTGCCGGAGCCGGGTCGTGAAAAAAGCGGTGCGCCGGTCAGCGCGCAACTTCAGATCGAATGGCATCCCACCGCTCCTGCCAGTCGGCTGACACCGCGCCCGGCGTCGTCAGCCGGGTGCCGTCCACCCACCCCGCGACAGCGCTTGTCACCCGAAGACGGATCCAGTCTCCTTTCCGGCTCTTAACATCAACAGCCGTTCCCTTGTCCAGCAGCCCCAGAACGTCGGAGTCGGCGCCGGTCGAGGGCAGTGAGCGTATTCTCACGCGGTCATCATTGATTTGTGCCCGCGCCCCGGTTTCGCTGATGAACTTACCGAAGACCCACACGTCCAGCCCCATGGGACTTTGGATCATCAGCCAGTCGTCTTTGCTGCCAATCACTTTAATCGGGGTATCTTTGGCAAGAAGGTTCAGGACCGGTGCATCGGCTGCGGGCCTGCCGACGACAGCCGTTTCATCCGTCTTGATCCAGGCTGCCCTGAAGGGTGCAGGAGCGGGTGGATCGGCGTCCGGTACCGTGACCTTCGGCTTATCCTGACCGGTTCTGGAGAGTGCATTGAAGTTGTCCAGCCAGCCTTGTGTGACAGGGTTCTGCTCGGAGAGCCCCGAGAGTTGCACCCAAAGCGGCAGCAGCGTCCGGCTGCTGACGTGCTTCCAGTCTCCGGTGCTCGAATGAACCGTAACGGCGTCACCTTTGTTAAGGTGTGCGGCGACTCTGGAGTTTTCGCCAGTGGTGGGCCGGGTTCTCAAACGGACCTGATCGGCCGAAACACGACCGTCCGGCGCACCCTGCACATAATCCCCAAATACCCACAACCGCACCGGACCGGGTATCTCGACTCTGCCCCAGGGACCTTCGGCCTGGACGATCTTGACAGGTGTTCCCTGCCGCAGCGTATGGATTACCGGAGACTGGCTGCTGGGAGCAGAACGCAGCGCCAGTTTATCCAGGGCGACCTCGGCCGCCCGGAAACGGGTCGTGATAATGACCGGGGTCTTGGTTTTTTGCTCTGTTGGCTCAGCCTGGGTTACTTCGGGTCGTGCGGCAGAAGGTGCGGGGGTGGTGCTGGAAGCAGTGGTGGCTGGCGTCGTGGGAGCGCTCTGGGTTGCGATATCTTTTTCGCCGATGATCCCGAGCACACGATTGGCGTCGGCATGCCCCTGCTCGGAAGCCCGGGCCAGCCAGTTTCTCGCCTTATCGATATCCTTCTCGGCCCCTTTGCCGAGATAATAGGCAAGGCCGAGATTGTATTGCGAGGCAACATCGCCCGATTCCGCGGCGCGCTCCCACCAGTCTACGGCCTGCGAGAAATTCTTGGTCAGTCCCCGGCCTTGCCAGTAGGCCACCCCAAGATTGAACATCGCCGTCGGGTGTCCGGAATTTGCGGCCTTTCGAAACCACGCCAATGCTTCGTCAAGGTTTTTACTGACCCCGTTACCTTCAAAATATACAACCCCCATTGCATACTGGGCCTCGCGGTTTCCCTGATGAGCGTACGGCTCCCAGATGGCAATGGCCGTCGCATAGTCTCCGGCATTGTAGGCATCGGCTGCCCGTTGGATATCGGTACTCTGGGCTGTGACTGTGCTGCTCGCGAGCAGAAGCAGGACAAGACAGAGTCCGCTCCTGATATGGCTTGAGATCGTCATGGCGATAGTGTCTTTCATTGCACAGTGAAAGTTAAACCTGGGCGAGCATGATAATTTCCTGCGAGCCCTCCCAGATCATAACCAGTGCGACCTGAAGAATGACCGCAAGCCCAATGTACGCAATCCAGGCGTATCGCTCAAGTAGACGCGCGATCAATGTCGCGGCAAAGGCCATCAGGGCAACCGACAGCGCCAGACCAAAAACCAGAATAACCGGCTCATGGCGCGCAATTCCCGCAACTGCAAGGACATTATCCAGTGACATCGATACATCAGCCACAATAATCTGAAAGATGGCTTGCCGGAGCGACTTGGCCGGCGACGATGGCCCGCCGTCGGCAGCTTCCTTACTGTTACTACTGCTTCGCAGTTCCCGCCAGAGCTTCCAGCAGACCCACAGGAGCAGCAGACCGCCGGCCAGTACCAGGCCCACAATCTGCAGCAGCTGCACCGTGACCAGCGCAAAGAGAATCCGCAGGACTGCCGCGGCAGCGATGCCCAGCATGATGACACGTGGGCGCAAAGCGGCAGGGACGCTCGCCGCTGCGAGACCGATCACGATGGCATTGTCGGCAGCCAGCATCAGGTCTACCATGGCGACCTGAATCAGCGGCCAGAGTTGGTCGGGGTTCATAAAGGGTTTCCCGAAGGATCAGCGTGCGTGGAAGTTGTGATCTGAAGAAAGTTCGAACGCGCTATTATAAGAGCGCTGTTGCCCGGTTCCGAATAGGCGCCGGCCGTGTGGTGATTCTCATGAGTGCCATGGCGGGAATGGCGTAAAGACATTGGATCGAATTGAGACTGGAGTGCCAAGACAATGACCAAAGCCCAGACAACTATCGCTGCCTTTGATTGGGCGGACCCGCTGGTACTGGATGACACCCTCACTGATGAAGAGAAACTGGTGAGGGATTCGATCAGCCGGTTCTGTCAGGATGAACTGCAGCCCAGGATACTGACAGCCTTTCGTGAGGAAAAAGTCGACCGCTCTGTTTTCCCCAAGATGGGCGAACTCGGGCTGCTGGGGTCGACCATCGACGGCTATGGCTGCGCAGGACTGAGTTACGTCTGTTATGGCCTGGCGGCCCGGGAGGTTGAGCGGGTTGATTCAGGCTATCGGTCGATGATGAGCGTGCAGTCGAGCCTTGTCATGTACCCCATTTTTGCCTACGGCTCCGAGGAGCAGCGCGGGAAGTACCTGCCCCGGCTTGCGACGGGTGAGTGGGTGGGGTGCTTCGGCCTCACTGAGCCTGATTTTGGATCAGATCCAGGCGGTATGAAGACCCGGGCCCGGGCAGTCGACGGCGGCTACCGCCTCAGCGGGGCCAAAATGTGGATCACCAATTCACCCATTGCGGACGTATTCGTCGTCTGGGCCAAAGATGACGAAGGCGTGATCCGGGGATTTATCCTGGAGCGGGAAATGCCCGGTCTCAGCACGCCCGCCATTGAGGGCAAATTTTCGCTGCGGGCATCCGTGACCGGCGAGATTGTTATGGAGGATGTTTTTGTACCGTCTGAGAATCTCTTGCCCGGGGTCAGCGGCCTCAAAGGCCCCTTCGGGTGTCTCAACCGGGCACGTTACGGGATCGCCTGGGGAGCGATGGGCGCCGCCGAATTCTGCTGGCATGCGGCCCGCTCCTACACCCTGGAGCGTGAACAGTTCGGCAGACCGTTAGCTGCAAACCAGTTGATTCAGAAAAAGCTTGCGGACATGCAGACCGAGATCACACTGGGTACGCATGCCTGCCTCAGGCTCGGGCGCCTTTTCGATGAAGGCCGCGCGGCGCCGGAAGCGATCTCTTTGCTCAAGCGCAATAACTGCGGCAAAGCGCTGGACATCGCAAGAACCGCAAGAGACATGCACGGCGGTAACGGAGTCTCGGATGAGTATCATGTGATTCGCCACATGATGAATCTTGAAGCCGTGAACACCTATGAGGGTACCCACGATGTCCACGCGCTGATTCTCGGGCGCGCCCAGACCGGTCTGCAGGCATTTACCGGCTGATCAATGGGGGCGCTGTCGCATATCCGGGTTCTTGATCTCAGCCGGGTACTGGCTGGCCCCTGGTGTACGCAGATGCTGGCCGATCTCGGTGCCGACGTCATCAAGATCGAGCGGCCCGGCAGTGGCGATGATACCCGTCAGTGGGGTCCTCCATTCATCACCCCGGATGGAGGCGGGAACAGTGAGTCTTCCTATTTTCTCGGCGCCAACCGCGGTAAGCGCTCGATTACGCTGAATCTCTCTAATCCTCGCGGCCAGAGGATCGTTCATGAACTGGTGCCACACTGCGATGTACTGGTTGAAAATTTCAAGGTCGGCGCTTTGGCGCGTTACAGGCTCGACTATGAAACGCTGAAAGCGTTGAATCCCAGACTGGTGTACTGCTCCATTACGGGCTTCGGTCAGGACGGCCCCTACGCCGACAGAGCCGGCTATGACTTCATGATTCAGGGAATGGGCGGCCTGATGAGCGTTACCGGAGAGGCTGAGGAGGTTGCCGGCTCAGACCCCCAGAAAGTCGGTGTCGCCATTGCCGATATTGTGACCGGCCTTTACAGCACGAGCGCAATCCAGACCGCATTGATTCATCGCGAGCGAACCGGGCAGGGCCAGTACATCGATATGGCGCTTCTGGATTGCCAGGTGGCCATTCTCGCGAACCAGGCCATGACCTATCTTGCGGCCGGTGAGACCCCGATCCGGATGGGTAACGCGCATCCCAACATTGTGCCCTATCAGGTATTTGAAACCGAAGATGGTCACATCATCCTGGCAGTGGGTAACGACGGCCAGTTCCGCCGCTTCTGTGAACTCGCCGGGCGGCCCGAGTGGGCCGAGGACCCGCGTTTTGCTGCAAACCGCGACCGGGTCCAGAACCGGCGTGAACTCGTCCGTGCGCTTTCATTAATAATGAAAGCCAAAGGTACCGGCGAGTGGCTCGCGCTGCTGGAGCCCGAGGGCATCCCCTGTGGCCGAATCAACCGGATCGATGAAACCCTGAATGATCCGCAGGTGCTGCACCGGCAGATGCGGGTCAATGCACCCCACAGCACCCTGGGAGAGATGGGTTTGCTGGGCAGTCCGCTGAAACTCTCGGCGACCCCCGCCGAAGTCCGGTGGGCGCCACCGGTCCTCGGCGAGCATACGAATGCGGTGCTCCGTGAGGTGTTGGGATATCCGGAAGAACAAATCAGCGCTTTGTACGCTGAGGGTGTTGTCTGATGCCGCTGGCAGCGTCAGCTGCGGGTATCGATCAGGCGAAACTGCACGGGAATATCGATAACCATGGCTGTCGGCATGCCGTCCCGGGTTGCCGGGATGAACTGCCATTGCCTGACGGAGACCACTGCCGCCCGGTCGAGAATCGCAAAGCCGCTGGGTTTGCTGACCCGAACGCCTGATACCTGGCCCGAGGATGAGACGCTTACCGAGAGGTTGACTTCTCCCTCGATCCCGCGGCGGATCGCCAGCCTGGGATAGACCGGCTTGGGGTTACCGGCAGCAGGAACTGGCCGGAGCTCTGTCAGGGCATTTCCCGTCTCCAGCGACGCGGTTGATGCCTGCGCATTGGCGAGCGCGTCATCGAGCTGGTGCCTGAGTTCGGCAGCGGCTTCTTCAGAGCGCGACAGCATCCGCTGCAGTTCATCACTTTTTGCACTGACTTGCCGAAGGGTTGATGTTGCCTCCAGAAGACGTGTGGCGATATCGTCATGGGCGGCCTCGGTCTTATCTTTCTCGCGGGCAAGAGCGGTCAGTGCTTGGTTAATTTGATCGGCCTCATCGCGCAAAAGCCGATTGGTGTCTTGCTGATTCTGGAGTTCGTTCGAGACGGCCTGCATTTGTAGGTTGAGCGTTTCACGTTCTTTGGTCATCTCCTGATGATCAACTTTCACTGCGGCGCGGGCGTCGTCGAGCTGGCCTTCAAGTTCACGAGATAATGCTTTTGAGTCCAGCAGCTGGCGCTCAAGGCCGGTCTTTTCCTGCGCGAGTGCATCAAGCGCGAGAGCTGTCTCGGACAGGCTGGCGACCAGTCGCTCATTTTCGGCATCGGCCCTTTGTTTTTGCACTTGCAGCGTGAGTTGGGACGTTTCAGATTCCCGAGCCTGGTCCTGAAGCCGTCGGTTAGCGTCTTGCTGGTGACCAAGCTCGCTGGTGAGCGTCTGCACCGCTACCTCAAGACGCTGGCGATCGCTCTCGCGCACCTGGGCGCTTTCGCGCAGTGCGATCATTTCCCTGTGATGACCGGCTTTTTCAGCGTTCCGCTGCGCTTCGATTTCTTCCAATTTGGATTGCCAGGAAGCTGCGAGATCCTCAAGACGGCTCACTTCATGTTCAAGTTCATCTATCTGGTCCGCCTCGTGAGCGGAGGCAGCCGATTCGGCCGCGGCCGCGGATGGTAGAAGTGTCTCACCTTTGTCCTGCACAGCATCAACAAGGACCGCTTCCAATTGCGTGCTGTAAACCAGCGTCGGATCAGAGGTCAGCGTGGGCACGGCTTCGTGGGAGAGCGCGATCACGCCGGCGTGGAGTACGCCTGAGATCACCAGCGCCAGAGGAAGGGCGCGTGACTTCATTGGAAATGCGACCCCCGGTTGAATGCGCCGGGGCGTTTCGTCTTTCGACGCGAGCACTAGCCTTTTCATAGCGAACCTCTCCGGTAAAGCGACATCGTGCGCCGCCCACCGCAGTGGTTCGCGTCCGGGATTGTTCCCGATCCTGGACCAGCGACGCCGGCACCGGCAGGTTTCCTGGCTTGCGGCTTCACGTAGCGGGTCTGCCTTCCCGGCTTATCGCCAGTGGCTTCGGTGACCCATTACTCACCGCCTACAGTTGCGGGTACAGCCAAGGTTACGCCGTGGCGCGCCTTGTTCCCTTTTTAGCCCTTTTGGGGCCGGTACCGAGGCGAATGCTCACGCTTCCAGACGCTAAAGTCAAGCAAGCCTTCCGGCCGAAGAATGAGGTCTGTCCAGAGGGTGGCATTGCGTGTCGCCCTCGCGCAGTTTTCGCTAGGCCTGCTGCTGGCAAGGCTCTATAATCGGGCCACTTTCTGGTGTCGCGGGCGATTTCGCCCGCGGTGAAACGGGAAGCCGGTGCGCAGCGAATCTGGTTTCGCGCAATCCCGGCACTGCCCCCGCAACGGTAAGTGGGTTGGATCGGCTCATGCCACTGCGACAGAACGTCGTGGGAAGGCGCAGATCCTCCAAGCCTTAGGGCACTCACGAGTCCGGAGACCGGCCAGGGAGTCACCTGAATCCACCGCGTGGGCCCCGCGGCATTTTTGGCGACGTTTCGCCAATTCGGCCTGCGCACAACCAGTCGCACGGAGGGTGCGAGGGAGGCGCCAATGGCGCGAAACGCCCGCTTTATCCCGTTTTTTCTTCTCCTGATGGTGTCCGGCCCGTCTCACGGCCAGATAGAGCCCGTAGTCGTGACAGCAACGCGAACCGCTCAGACGGTTGATGCCGCGCTCGCGCCCGTCAGCGTCATTGATCGTGAGGAGATTGAAGCACTGCAGCCGGTCACTGTCTCTGACATCCTGCGCACAGTCCCCGGGCTTTCGGTAAGTAACACCGGCGGCCTGGGTCAGCCCAGTGCCGTGTTCCTGAGGGGCGCTGAGTTTGATCATGTTCTGGTGCTGATTGACGGCGTCAAGGCAGGTTCAGCGACTTTAGGGTCGACAGCGTTTCAGTTCCTCGATCCCGATCAGATCGAGCGGATTGAGGTGGTGAGAGGTCCACGATCGAGCCTGTACGGTCCGGATGCCATTGGCGGGGTGATCCAGATCTTTACCCGGGACCCGGCAAAGGCTCCCCGGGCCTCCGCTTTTGCTACCGGGGGAACCGATGACTACTCCAAATTCGGTGCCCGGATCTCGGCAGGCCAGGAAGCCACGAGTTTTTCGGTGTCAGTCAACCAGGAGAAGAGCACGGGTTACGATGTCTGTAAGGGGTCCAGCACTGCCGGCTGCTTTACTTTTGAAAATGACCGGGATGGCTACGAGAATCTTTCTTTGCAGGCGAGTCTTGCCAGCCGGTTGAACGAGCGATCGGCACTCTCTGTCAGTTATCTTGCGTCCGACGGTGAAAATGAATTCGATGGCAGCTACTCCAATGAGACGGATTTCTTTCTGGATGTTGTGGGAGCCAATCTCGACTTCGCGGCCACAGACAATGTGGCGATGAAGTTTTCCGTCGGCCAGAGCCGGGACAATCAGGATATGTTTAAAGACGGCAAGCCTGGTGATCGGTTTGATACCACAAGGACATCACTGAGTTGGCAAAATGACGTATCGGTAACGCTTCAAAATCTGGTGACGGTGGGAATTGATCTCTTAAATGACAAGATCTCCAGCACGACCGCGTACACCGAGGATTCGCGGGACAATATCGGCGTCTTTGGACAATTCATTGGCAGGGTAAACGTTGTTGATGTTCAGGCAGCGCTTCGTTACGACGATAATGAGCAGTTCGGCGACTCGCTGACCGGTGATGCGAGCATGGGCTATGACTTGAGCTCCTCGGCTCGTATAACCGCGCAGTATGGAACCGCGTTCAAGGCACCGACTTTCAACGAACTCTACTACCCCGGGTTTGGTAATTCGAACCTGAATCCTGAGGAATCAGCGACACTGGAAGCAGGTTATCGGTGGCAGGATTCGAAAAGCCTCTTGGCAGCCAATGTCTTCTCCAGCGACGTGGACAATCTGATTGCTTACGATGCTGCGACAGGTGCGCCGGGGAACGTTAATGCGGCCGCGATACAGGGTCTTGAACTCCAGCTGGATGCCGTCATGGACGCGTGGAAGGCCGGTGGCGCGCTGACGCTGTTATCTGCCGAGCAGGAGGGAGGCACCTACGATGGCAAGGCGTTGCCGCGCCGCCCCGGAGAGTTTCTCGAGCTGCGGCTGGAGCGGGCTTTTGCCAGCGGCTCGGCCGGGGTCTCGGTGTATTCCGCGGGCAGTACCTACGATGATCTTGCCAATACCCGGGTAATCAACAGCTATACGACGATCGATGTTCGCGGCGCTTATCATCTGAGTGCAAATTGGCGTCTTCTCGGCAAGGTTGGCAACTTGACCGACGAAGATTACGAACATGCGAGTTACTACCGCCAGCCTGGCCGGGAGTTTTTTGTCGGCATAAAATGGATGCAATAGATCAGATATCCCTGCTTTTCCCAGCCGACAGTATGTCCGTAATGGAAAGGCAGCACAAAGCCGTTGGAAAGAGAGACACAATGAGGGAAGAAAATGGCAGTCGGTGAGTTCAAGGCGGGCGGGCGCGAGTTGAGCCTGCTTGACCATCTGATCTCGGCCGCCCAGGCAGCGTTGACTACCATCGCGAGCACACCTGCCGGCACGGGTCGTGCGGACCCCGCGCAAGGGCTCGATGCCGCTCGGCTGAGTGATTCGGACAAGCGCGAATCAGTCCGCCTGATGCGGGTCAATCACGTCGGCGAAGTCTGTGCCCAGGCCTTGTACGAGGGACAGGCTTTGAGCGGACGCGATGGGCGTGTGCGCGATGCCATGATTCAGGCGGCAGCCGAAGAACAGGATCATCTGGTCTGGTGTGAAAACCGGCTCGAAGAACTCGGGGGGAGAAGGAGCTTTCTCAATCCGCTATGGTACGTCGGCGCTTTCGGCATGGGCGCACTGGCCGGATGGATGGGTGATCAGTGGAGCCTGGGTTTTCTGAAAGAGACGGAACAGCAGGTAGAGGCGCATCTCGATAGCCACCTCGACCGCCTGCCTAACGGTGATCTTCGCAGCCGGGCAGTGGTGCAGCAGATGAAAGAAGACGAACACGGGCACGCGCAGGCAGCAAAGCGTGCCGGCGCCGCCGAGCTGCCATGGCCGGTCCCTGCGTTAATGCGTAATGTCGCGCGGGTGATGACCGGCACCGCTCGCTGGATCTGACCCGCTCTGGCAGAAGTCATCAACGCACTGAACCGATTGCGTTATCTCAGGACCCGGGCAGATGCCGTGCCTGGCCTGATGGGTAAAGCAGGCATCGGTTTTCGTATTCTGATCAGTATTGCGCTTTTCGCTTTCGGCAGCGTCAAATCGTTCGCGGTCGAGGTCGCTGACGACCGGGGCGTCGGCGTGTTGCTGGATTCTCCGGCCCGCCGCGTAGTGGCACTGGCACCCCACCTGACCGAGATTCTGTTTCACATCAGAGGCGGGGACCGGTTGGTCGGCGTAATGGATCACAGCGATTTTCCCGCTGCTGCGCAAAGCTTGCCCCGTGTCGGCACCCACAACCGTCTCGACATAGAGGCAATTCTCGCCTTGAAGCCCGACCTGATTGTCGGCTGGGGGAGCGGTAACCCCCCGCAGGACATTGCGCTTCTGGAAAGACTGGGCCTGCCGGTCTTTATCAGTGAACCGCGCGCCGTTGCGGATATCGGGACCCTGATGCGCCGCCTTGGCACCCTGATCGATGAGGCGTCTTTCGCACGGCAGCGGGCGGCAGACTTTGAAAAAGGGGTGAATGATCTTGCTGTGCGTTATTCAAATCGTCGACGCCTTCGGGTTTTTTTCCAGGTGTGGGAGCAGCCGCTCTATACGCTCAACCGTGAGCACATCGTCAGTGAACTGATCGCCGATTGCGGGGGAGCAAATATCTTCGCCGATCTCGCAGGACTCAGTCCGGTGGTCTCTCTTGAGGCGGTTATCGCACGGGACCCGCAGGTCATCGTCGGAGGCTCATCCGCCGATGCGCTCCCGGCATGGGTAAAGCGCTGGCGGGAGTGGCCCTCGGTGACGGCCGTGCGTTTGGGCCAGATTCATGTGATCAATGCGGATCATATCGGCAGAATGGGACCGCGCCTGCTTGACGGTATGCGGGCACTTTGTAATGCAATCGACCAGGCCAGAAACGCCGTCTGAGCGCCACCTCATGGGAGGATCATGGGTCTGGCAGGACTGGGTCATCCCGGGTCTGGCGCTGCTTCTGGCTCTGCTCATGGGACTTTCTCTGTCTATCGGCAGCATGCCCATCGACTGGCAGGAACTCGGGGTCACGCTGCGTACCGGGGAATCATCGGTATCCGCTACTGTCGTATTTGACCTGCGCCTGCCCCGGGCCTTGAGCGCACTGGTCGTCGGGGCGTCCCTTTCACTGGCCGGCGTTCTGATGCAGGTGCTCCTGCGTAATCCGTTGGCGGATCCCTATGTTCTGGGCACCTCCGGGGGGGCTGCCGCCTTTGCGCTGCTGGTGATTTTTCTGGGTTTGCCGTATCAGGGGATACCGCTAGCCGCAGGCATCGGATCTGTGCTCTCGATGGGCCTGCTGTTCCTGCTGGCACGTGGTGAGGGCGACTGGTCGTCCGCCCGCTTACTATTGACCGGTATCGTTCTGGCCTCGGGCTGGGGTGCCCTGATCAGCTTTATCCTGTCGATTACGCAGGGAGCCGAAATCCACAGCATGCTGTTCTGGCTGATGGGTGACTTTCGTGCCGTTTCGCCGGGGCTTACCCGCTGGATACTTTTGGCGCTGGCACTGGCCCTGGGTCTTTTTGTCGCGCGGGATCTCAATCTGCTGGCCGGCGGTGAACTCAGGGCGCAGTCTCTTGGGGTCCACACCCGGGTGCTGCGTCTGGGCATCCTGTTCGGCGCCAGTCTTCTGACCGCGGCAGCGGTGACGCTGTCGGGCTCCATTGGATTTGTGGGGCTGGTTGTTCCCCACATGATGCGGCGTCTGGTGGGAGCCGATCATCGCCGGCTGGTGCCGGCATCCGCATTGGCGGGGAGTTGTCTGCTGGTGCTGGCTGAGATGATTGCGCGTACGGTGCTCGCCCCTCAGCAGCTGCCGGTCGGCGTGATTACGGCTTTTGTTGGAGTGCCGCTGTTTCTCTATCTGCTTGGCCGGGGTCATCGGGCGGGATCGCCATGAGTCTGCTGAGCGCAACTGGAATTGAAGCAGGGGTTGGCAGCGTTACCGCGTGCCGCGGCCTGGATCTCACCTTGAAGCCGGGTGAGGTCTGGTCGGTGCTCGGGCAGAACGGCGTCGGCAAAACGACCTTGTTGCTCACGCTGGCGGGTCTTCGGCCGCTGCGCGCCGGGCAGATAGAACTGGATGGTGCATCGCTGGAAAGGCTGTCCCGTAAAAAGCGTGCCCGGAAGATGGGCATCCTGTTTCAGCATTCCGAAACACTGTTTTCCACCCGTGTGGCCGATGCCGTAATGACAGGACGCCATCCCTGGGTATCCGGCTGGCGGGGCACTTCCCGGGATGACGAAAAGATGGTCCAGGAGCAGTTAGACCGGGTCGGGCTTGAGGGTTTTGATCAGCGCATGGTGACTACGCTTTCCGGGGGTGAGCGCCGGCGTATGGAAATCGCAGCGCTCGGGGCACAGCAGACCAAAGTCGTATTACTTGATGAGCCCGTCAATCATCTCGATCTGCATTACCAGGTGCATCTGATGAGAATCATGCTGGAGGAATGGCAGCGCAGGGGTTGCGCCGTGATGATGGTCATGCACGACATCAATCTTGCGCTACGCTTCAGCAACCGTTTGCTGCTGCTCTTTGGTGACGGTGAAACCTGCCAGGGAGATGTGGCTTCTGTCGCTACGGAATCGAACCTGACCCGATTGTTCGGGCACCCTTTGCAGCGGATTGCGGCCGGGAAGGAGACCTTGTTCTGGCCGCTGTAATCCGGTCACACCGGATTTATCCGCGCTGAGGTTTCCGGACAGCGTGCTGGCGGAATCTCGATTAACCTGATCCCTACTTAACCAGCCGCCGGCGGAACAGGACGGTTGCGATCCAGGTGGTGACCAGTCCAAAAAGTGCCAGCACGCCCAGATGCCAGCCCAGGTCCATGACGGGCTGACCGACCACGATGGGCCGTATGATGTCGACGGCGTGGGTCAGTGGCAGCAGTTGCACCACTGACTGAACCGGACCGGGCAGGCTGCTGACCGGGTAAAACACGCCGCACATGATAAACATTGGCGTCATGATGAGCGTCATATAGAAGTTGAAGTACTCGTAGGCTCTGGCAGTTGCGGTCACAATGAGGCCCGGCGCCGCAAAGCAGACCCCGGTGAGGAAGATGACCGGTATGACCAACAGCGCGCTCCAGTCATTGACAGCACCCAGCACAGCGGCAACGGCCAGAATCGCACTGCCGCTCACCAGGCTCTTGCTGCCGCACCAGAGCAGTTCACCGATCACGATATCGTCGACTTCGGCCGGTGTGGCGAGGATGGCCTCATAGGTCTGCTGCGGCACCATCCGCGTGTAGACCGACCACATTGACTCCATGCTGGCGACATTCATTGCCGACCAGGCGATAAATCCGGAAGCGAGGAAGTTGAAGTAGGGCATGCCGTCGATCTCGCCGACGAATCTGCCCAGCCCATAGCCGATGCCCAGAAGGTAGAGCAGAGGCTCGCCAAAGTGCAGCAGCAGGCTGGCCGTCATCAACCTGCGCCAGACCAGCGCATTACGCCGCCAGACGGCAAGGGACTCAAGGCGCAGACGGGGAGGGGTGACGGTATTCATCCGCGCAGCGCCCGCCCGGTCAGCCGCAGGAAGACATCTTCAAGGCCTGCACGACGGTGCAGACAGACCATATCGGCCAGGTTCTGGGAAAAATCCACCAGTGCCTGGGCATCGTCCGCATAGATATAGAGACTTTCACCGGCTTTTTCGGTCCGCCAGTGCTCCGGCAGGGTCTCGATGCGGATCTCACCGACGGCGCCGCGGATCTCAAGAACATCGCTCTCGCAGTAGCGGCGGATCAGTTCAGAGGGGCTCCCTTGTGCCAGCAGGCTGCCCTCGTCAATGACGATCAGTTCGTCACAGAGCCGCTCCGCTTCTTCCATGTAATGCGTGGTCAGCAGAACGGTTTTGCCGGCGCGCTTCATCTGGTGAATCAGTGACCAGATCATGTGCCGGGCCTGGGGGTCGAGCCCCGTCGTCGGTTCATCAAGAACCAGCAGTTGCGGGTCATTCACCAGCGCTCGTGCCAGCGTGAGGCGGCGTTTCATGCCGCCCGAAAGGGTGCTGATTCGGTCATCGGCGCGTGGCAAAAGTTCCACCATCTCGAGCAGACCTGGAATCCGCTGGTTCAGCACTTTCGGGTCGAGCCGAAAGTAACTGCCGTACATCGACAGGTTTTCCTTCACCGTGAAGTCAGGGTCGAGGTTATCCGCCTGGGGCACAACCCCGGTGCGCTGACGAATCTGCCGGCGGCCATGGTCGATATCCTCGCCAAAGACTTCAAGGATGCCCCCAGAACGCGGTGATTGTCCGAGCAGCATGCGCAAGGTCGTGGTTTTGCCTGCACCATTGGGCCCGAGCAGACCGAAACAGGTGCTCGGCTGAATATCAAAACTCAAGTCGGCAACCGCAGTCATGCTCCCGAACTTTTTGCAAAGATCACGGCAGTGGACAACCACCGGGGCGGCAACCTCGTCACTTGGTGTGGCGGTCATCGCCCGCTTAATCTGGAAAGCGGGTATCGCACCATTGCGGCAGATCGGCAATGGAAGGCAGTTCGCCGTCGCAGCCAGCGGGCAACGGATCGGTTGCACTGTTGCCCGTTCTGACCAGGAGGCTGCGAAGCCCGGCATCGATCGCGCCGACGATGTCGGAGGCAATACTGTCTCCAATCATCACGGTATGTTCGCGGGCAAAACCCGAGTGCGCGAGCGCGGCATCAAAAAATGCACGTTGTGGTTTTCCGATGATGGTTACGGAGCCTTTGATCACCGACTCCATTGCTGCAACGACGGGCCCCAGGCCGATGCGGATAACGTCTCCATCTGGCCAGGTAGCATCGCGATGCAGAGCAACCACCTGTGCACCCTGTTCGACCAGCCGCCGGGCAATATCGATTTCACCAAAATCTGCCCAGAGGCACTGGCCGATGACAACCGCATCTGCTGGCTCTTCTTCCCGGGATACGCTATGTCCCTTTTCAACGAGGAGCTGTTCAAGGCTTTCATCGCCGATGAGAAAGCACCTGGCACTGCCGTATTCCTGGCTAAGATATTCCGCTGCAGCGACTGATACCGGCAGGATTTCACCCGGATCAATTTCGTAACCGAGCGCGGCCAGTTTGTCACCGATCTGACTGGCGGACATCCGCGATGTATTGGTGACCAGAAGGAAGCGAAAGTCCCGGCTGCGAAGGTATGAGAGCACGCCCGGCCCGTGCGCTACCGGCGCACTGCCTCCGTAGAGCACGCCGTCGATGTCGATAAAAAAGGATGGCCTTTGCAAGAATCTGGGCACACTCGGGTAGGGACGCGATAGTCTAACGTTCAGTGTGACGCCGCGATACCCTGATCCGTTATCATCCCGCTATCAAATTTCAGGCTCCATGTAGCCGCAATGAAATGGCCAGCGATGGGTAATCCCGACGATGATCTCAAGCCGCAGTTTCTGGCGTGGCAGTGCCTCGTTCGACAGCGGGCAATGCGCGTGGGAAACGGCCGGCCCTCGTCTGGGATGCGCCCATATCTGTCGCTCGCAGATGGGGGCAATTACTCCGGACAGGTCACGGTGCTGATCATCCGCGCGGATGCGGCAAACGATGTCTCACAGTTCCGGCATATGGTGCGAAAAACGCACGATCCGGCGGACCGTTACAGTGCAGCCATCAAGTATCTGTCGGCGGCCTATTATCAGAAGCCTCAGGAGTTTTCAGACGAGATGACAGGCTTGTTCAGTGCCGAGGGACTGCTGGCCCGGGCGCTGTGCGCCCGGGGGTCCTGTATTCTTGACTTCAGCCAGTTTGGTTCGCGCTACCGGCTGCCGTGTTCTGTCCGTGAACTTGATGAGGATACGGCGGCGTTCGAAGCCACCTACTGGCATAACCGCTTGTTCAATCCCCGGATGCCGGCGGACATCAAGATTCTGGGTTTTTTACCCGACTGGGACGAGGCGACCTTCGAGGAGGTTCGCAGCAGCGTTTAATTTGAGCGCGTGCGTGTGCTGGCGCCGACGAGATCACTTCGGGCCTTGTCCAGATGGTCGTAGATGGTGTCCAGAGCGGCATCCAGATTGCGCTTGGCGATCATGTTGTAGAGATGCCGATGATGGGCGTTGTATTGAGCGATTCGCTCGGGCACCAGAATTGATTCCTTCATCGCTGCCCACTGGTCGTGGCTGCGGGTTTCATTGACCAGCTGATACAGCCAGACCATAAGACGGTTGCGGGTACACTCGGCCATGGCGAGATGAAATTCGGCATCTGCACGGGAGAAGGCCTCGGCATCGCCCGAAGCGCCTTCGACCTTTCCCAGCGCCTTGCGCATCCGCTCGATATCCATCGCCGTGGCATTGGCCACTGCTAGCCTGACAATCTGGGGCTCTATTCCGAGCCGGACGTCAATCAATTCCAGTGGACTGGTGACATCGGCGATCTCAGTGTGCTCGGAGAATTGGCGGTAGGTAACGAAAGTACCGCTGCCGATCTGCCGATCGACCATTCCGAGTTCCTGAAGCCGGCGCAACGCCTCGCGGATGGTCCCCCTCGAGGTTTTAAAGAGGTCTGCCAGTTCCCGCTCGGCGGGAAGGCGCTCGTTGAGTCCGTAGGCACCATCGATAATGGCGCGACGAAGTTTCGCCGCAATTCCCGCCGAACCGCTTACCGAAATGGCCTCTGGCAGTTGCGGGAGATGGTCTTCCTGAGAACTCACTTGCTGAGATTGCGGACGCATTCGCTGGCCCCTAAGAAAATTGCGGGTGCTCGAGATCAGAAACCATATCTGGACCAAACAAGTGAAAGGTATATATTCGGTAGAGAATATGGCAGGGGTTCCTGAAATAATCAAGGTCGAGCCTCTCAAAATCCGATTCCATTCTTAGTGTTCTCCGCTGATTGTTGCCTGACCGACCAAGGATAGATCATAGGTTTTAAATTGGGAGGTTCTTGGCTGGCCGTGTCGCGTCAAACTAAACGCTCGGACGGATTGGGCGACATTTTGCACTGATAGCATGAAGTTGGTGCGGGATTAGAAGGAGACTGCTTTAAATGGCCTTTCCCATGAACGCGAAGTACGTCATTGTTGGCGCAGGCATTCATGGCCTGAGCACTGCTTATCACCTTGCACTGGAACTGAAGCGCAAAGATGAGGGCGATGGTTCAGATATTCTGATCCTCGACAAAACATCGATTGCGGCCGGTGCTTCGGGGATTGCGTGTGGCGTTGTTCGCAACAACTACTACCAGCCGGCAATGCGTGAGCTTATGGCGCACAGCGTCAAGGTATGGGAGAGTGATCCGGAAGCATATAGCTACCATCCGGTGGGCTATATGCAGATCAGCCCCGAGGTGATGCGCGGGGACGTTGCGACGATCGCCGAGCAGCAAAAGGCCATTGGCTATGAGTCGGTCTTCGTCGAAGGCGCGAAAGCCTCAATGGACTACATGAAAGGTCTGTTCGATGACTGGCAGGCGCAGGGAATCACCTCGGTCCTGCACGAGAAGCCGGGCGGTTACTCGAACAACACCCGAGCAATGTATGGCCTGGCAGGCAAAGCAGAAGGCGAGGGAGTTCGCATCCTGACTGGCGCCACGGTACAGGGGTTCGAACGTGGAAACGGCAGTAGTGCCATCACCGCCGTGGTGACAGACCGAGGAACCGTGGAATGTGACTACGTCGTGATTGCGGCGGGACCCTGGGTGAAAAGTCTTTGGGAGATGCTTGAGTTGCCGCGTGCCGTGAGCATCAGAGGCTCGGACGGCGAAATGCATCACGATATTCCGATGTGGATTTTCTGGTCGCTACAGGAAGGTACGCTTGGCGTGGATCCGAAGATGCAGCGCACCAATGACGGCGAGATGCCGCCTGTGATTCACGTTGACACGGATGCGCCGCTGATCTCGGATGTGGACGGGTCGGTGATTACCGAGGAGATGTGGGGCATCTACTACAAGCCTGATTTTCATTTTGACGGTATCCAAGGAGGGGCTGCACCCTTTAAGGTGCCCACGGAGCCCGATAAGGTCGCTGTCGATCCTTACGGTCCGGATTCTCCTGATTTTGTTGTTGGCGCGGAATTCGCCCATATGTGGTGCTCGGCGCTCGCGCACTGCCAGAAGCGCTTTGAAGGGCAGACACCAAGATACAAGGACGAACCGTCCGGCGGTATCGGCGCTTTCACGCCGGACAGTTTTCCCGTATTCGACGTGTTCTGCGAGAACTGCTACGTGATTGCCGACTCGAACCACGGCTACAAGATGCTCGGTGTGGGCAAACTCGTCGCAGAAGAGATCGCCGGTTCATCGAGCGCCTTGCTCGAGCCGTTCCGGTTCTCAAGATACGAGCAGGGGAGACTGCACCCGGTATCAAACAGTCCTTTCCCGTGGAGCTAAGCGGAATCCGGATTTTGCGTGATGGTAGAGCCGAAGTTTCCTATCGGTATACAGTCGGCAAACCGAAAAGATGTACGATAAAAAACAGCAGCAGACAACAGCAGCAAGAAATTGAGCAAATCAGAGCCAGATCGAAAACCTGATAAGGAGGGGAACAGCAATGACCGATCTTGAAGCCTATACCGCACAACCAGGACGAGAAGACCTGATCAAGCAGGTTCGTGAAAAGATCAACGAACTTGGCATTAGCTATATTTATTACCAGTTCATCTCAGTCACGGGACGAATCGTCGGCAAGGGGATTCCGGCAGACCACTGGGAACGCACTGCCGAGCGCGGCTTCCAGTTGGTGTACGGCTCCACTGCGAACCTCTTTGTCGACCGGCATGGTGACTACATCGGATACGGCCCCGAGGCGATGGAACTCGTGGGTATCCCGGATCCGGAAACTTTCTGTCAGTTACCCTGGGATAAGCGGGTTGCCCGGGTGTTCTGTGTGTGTTTCCGTAACCGCGAAGAGCGCGACAATCCAGGCATGGCGCTCACTGCCGATTGTCGTGGCAACCTCAAGCGTTTTCATGCCCAGTTCCAGGAGAAGTACGGAATGGACTTTCGGGTGGGTACAGAACCGGAGATGATGTGGCTCAAACGCGGCGCGGACGGCAAGCCGGACGGCGGTTTCTCCAACCCGTACTGCTACCACATCGACCAGTTTGAATCGCTGCGTCCGGTATTCATGCAGGTCATCGAGTACTGCTACGCGATGGGGCTGGACATGATCCAGGGCGACCATGAAGACGCTCCCGGCCAATTGGAACTGAACTGGACGTTTGACGATGTCGTACGCAACGCGGATCGCCTGTCCACGTATCGGCAGATCTGCGCGCAGGTGGCAAGGGAAAACAATCTGATCGCCTGCTTCATGACCAAGCCGTTTATGGGTGTGTCAGCGTCAGGCTGCCATACCAATGTTTCGTTGTGGCGGGGCGGTGAAGAGCACATCAACCGCCTGCATAACGACACCCTGCCCGGGATGGATGCGGTGTTCACCTACCGGAGCGGCGGCGAGAACCTGTTCATGCCCGATACCGATGACCTGCAGATGCCAGGTAAGGTGGGCCTGCAGTGTGTCGGCGGTATCGTCAACCATCTGGGTGCATTGACTGCCATCGGCTGCTCCACGGTGAACTCTTATCGGCGTCTTTGGGATACCGGATTCTGGGCACCGGTATTTGCGGACTGGGGATACCAGAACCGCACCACCGGGCTTCGGGTCTCGGCGCCGGGCCGGTTTGAGTACCGCGCGGTGGATTCGATGGTCAACCCGTATCTGATGGGCAGCGTGCTCCTTAAAGCCTTTGAAGACGGCATAGACAACGACATCGACCCCGGCCAGCCGGAGAATCGCAATATCTACCAGGCGATGGAAGCTGGAAAACAGGTCAAGAAACTCCCGATGTCTCTCGGAGAAGCGCTGGACCGATTGGCGGAGGACGAGGTCATCAAGTCCGCCATGCCGGATGAGATGTACAAGGTATTCCACTGGTACAAAAACGATGAGTGGGAGCGCTTTATGCATACCACCACCGAATGGGATATGGAGACCTATCTGGACTGCCTGCCCTGATATGACGGTACCCGGACGCGGGAGGTGGGTAAAGCACCGCCCGTCGGGTTTCGAGTTTTGTATCTCAACAATTACATTTACGGAGGTTAAGGCCCTATGTGCGGGATAGCCGGTTTGATTCACCGGGGCAAAAGCAGCAATGTCGGCCGTGAGCTGACTTCAATGCTGCAGTCGCTTAAGCATCGAGGCCCGGACTCGACGGGGTTTGCACTCTATGGCAACCCGAAACCCGGAGAGCATGTGCTGCGATTCAAGGTCGCCGAACAGGAAGATATGCGCCATGGCTTCAAGATCCATGATCAGGTCATCGAGCGCCGGGCAGAGGTTGATCGGCGGCTGGATGAACTGGGTGCGCGTCGGATCAGTGAAGAGGCGGCGACCGAATACGCCTTCCGTTACTGGATTTCCTTCGACGGTGACATGAAGAAGCTGGCGGATTACATCGAAGATGTCGAAGGTGCCGAGATTCTGTCGATCGGCAATGCGCTGGA
The DNA here is from genome assembly GCA_002327725.1 of Proteobacteria bacterium UBA2133. GTDB lineage: Bacteria > Pseudomonadota > Gammaproteobacteria > Arenicellales > UBA868 > UBA868. The sequence continues at coordinate 14,631 of DCXP01000040.1, read as the reverse complement.
ACTGGTCAAGGATCTGGGTGATGCAACGAGGGTATCGGGTCAGTACGGGCTCGCAGAGTTTGACGGCACCCATGCCATCGGACATACGCGGATGGCGACGGAATCCGACGTCGACATCCGTTCGGCCCACCCCTACTGGGCTTATCCGTTCAACGATATTTCCGTAGTGCACAACGGCCAGTTGACCAATTACTGGGGTTTTCGCCGTGAGATGGAGCGCCGCGGCCACCGTTTTATGTCCAACTGCGATTCGGAACTGATCGCCGTATACCTTGCCGACCGCATGGACCGGGGTGAGGATCTCGAAGAGGCCATGCGCCGCTCGGTTGGTGAACTGGACGGCGTGTTCACCTATGTCGTTGCCACCTCAGACAAACTCGGCATGGCCAAGGATGTCATGGCGGCAAAACCCATGGTGCTTTACGAGAGCGATGACTTTGTAGCGCTGGCATCGGAAGAGGTCGCGATCCGCAGCGTTTTCCCGCATGAGATTGATACTTACGATCCTTACGAAGGAGAGGTGATGGTATGGCAGAGCTAGACCAGGCCCATGAGTCCTACGAACTGGGCATGCATACTGAGCAGTTGAGTGGCAGAACTCAGCAGGTCTTTTTTTCAGCAGAGGAATCCGACAATCTGGTCTACCCCTGGGCGCCGGAAGTGGACTTCGACAAGAGCGCTGAAGTCGATGCGGAGTCTCTGGGTCAAAAAGCGGTCAACGCCGAAATCCGGCGTCTGATGTCCGAGGGTTTTGGCACGATTACCGTACGCAACCCGGGCGCGAAGCACTCACTGGGTGTGGGTATCCTGAATCGGTTGAATCTCCATTTTGACGGCAGCCTCGGGTATTTCGGCTGCGGCCTGCTGGACGGGCCCAATGTCACCGTGAGTGGCCGTGTCGGCTGGTCCTGTGGCGAGAACATGATGGCCGGGACGGTCGTGATTGAGAAGAATGGCGGCTCCACCTTCGGTGCTGCGATCCGCGGCGGCGATCTGGTGTGCAAGGGCGATGTCGGCAGCCGGACCGGGATCGACCAGAAGGGCGGGACGGTTATTGTCGGCGGACGTGCCGGCGCTTTCTCGGGATTCATGATGCAGCGCGGCCGCATGGTGATTCTGGGAGATGCGGGCAAGAACCTGGGCGACTCCATGTACGACGGCACGATCTACGTCGGTGGCAGGATCGAGGACCTCGGTGTAGATGCGGTTGAAGAGGAACTGACCGACCTGGATCGTCATTGGCTGACGCGCAAACTCGCACAATACGGCCTCGAGACGCCCAACGGTGTCGAAAACATGACCAAGATTGTTTCCGGGAAACAACTGTGGAACTACGACAATCTTGAGCCCACTGAAAAGAAACTGGTGCTCTAGGCCACGCTCGATCAAGGAAGACAATACTATGGCAACGAAAAGAAATACCGACGTTATCGGCCGCAGCTTCATGTTTCCGCCAGAGGTGATTGACGATATTCACGTCAAAGCGGAACTCGGCCGCTACCGGATGCGCGGGTTCTCCATCTTTAAGAAGATTCCAAGCTGGGATGACCTCACCTTTCTCCCCGGAACACTCACCCGTTTTGTGATTGAGGGCTATCGCGAAAAATGCCTGACCAAGACGGTCATCGGACGCCGGGCAAAGCGGCCGCTGGAGCTGGATATCCCGATCTATATCACGGGCATGAGTTTTGGCGCGCTCTCCTACGAGGCCAAGACGGCCCTGGCCCGCGGTGCCACCATGGCCGGTACCGCGACCTGTTCCGGTGAAGGCGGCATGATTCCCGATGAACGGCGCTACTCGGAGAAGTGGTTCTACCAGTGCATTCAGTCCCGCTACGGATTCAATCCCCACCATCTGCGCCTGGCCGACGGCTGTGAGTTTTTTATCGGACAGGGATGCAAGGTGGGTCTCGGGGGTCACCTGATGGGGCAGAAAGTGACCGACCAGGTGGCCGAGATGCGGTCGCTGCCCGCGGGCATCGATCAGCGCTCTCCCGCCCGGCATCCGGATTGGCTTGGCCCTGACGATCTGGCCCTCAAGATTGAGGAGATCCGGGAGGCCACCAACTGGGAAATTCCGATTCAGCTGAAACTGGGCGCTGCCCGGGTGTATGACGATGTGCGAATGGCGGCCAAGACAGACCCCGATTCGATCTATATCGATGGTATGGAAGGCGGCACCGGCGCGGGACCCCATCTCGCCACCGAGGAGACCGGCGTACCCGGGATTGCTGCGATCCGCCAGGCCCGCCGGGCGCTTGAGGATGTCGGCAAGTCAGGGGATATTTCCCTGGTCTATGCCGGCGGTATCCGCAACGGGGGTGATGTTGCCAAAGCGCTGGCGCTCGGCGCCGACGCCATTGCCATTGGCCATTCCTCGATGATGGCGCTCAACTGCAACAAGGATATTCCCGAGGCAGACTATGAAAAGGAAATGGGCGTCGAAGCAGGCTACTGCTATCACTGCCACTCGGGCCGCTGCCCTGTTGGAGTAGCCACACAGGATCCGGAGTTGCGTAAAAGGCTCGATCCGGACGCTGCGGCAGAGCGGGTCTACAACTTTTTGCACACCCTGGCGATCGAGTGCCAGATGCTGGCCCGGGCCTGCGGCAAGACCAATGTCCATTCGTTGGAGCCTGAAGATCTTGCAGCGCTGACGATGGAGGCCTCGGCCCTGGCACAGGTGCCCCTCGCCGGTTCGCAGCACACCGTCGGCCGTCCTGACCTGACGCGCTTCTGAGGATAAGCACATGGCATACGAAAAAGACATTGATCATTTCATTAAGGGCGACGGCCTCGATTCGGAGCGCGAGCAGACGATCGGCCAGCACATCGGCTACCGGTATGACGTCAACCTGGTGCCGGACTACGAACGGCTGACACCGTTTCTGAAGCGCTACATCGAGAAAATGGGCTGGCATGACCTCAACTGGCTCGAGGACGTTCATATGGGCTACGAAGAAGGCAGGCCAGCGGTATTCGACAGGAATATCAACGGCTGGGTCACAATCCCGGAGGAGATTGAACTCCCTGATAACCAGCAGGACCGGGACATGATCGCCCGGGAACTTTTGATCAAGTTTCAGATGTCTCCAAACCATCCGATGGCTGATCTTAGAAAAGCCTACGCCAAGTTCTGAGCCGAACCCGCGGGTTCAACGACGTCGACCCGAAGTCATACCGGCGTCGTTAACGCGTGTGGTTGAAACCGGCTTATCGTTGCACAGGCAGACCCTTCAGGACATGACCACGCGCCTGGCATAGACTGCTAAAAGCGGGGCGCATAAGGGACAGTCTCCAGCCGCGGTCAAAATAAAATACCGCCGGAATGAGCGTCTGGGGCAGGCACCCGGGATGGGAATCGTCCTCCAGAGCGTCCGGAGCCATCAGCGGCCGGTGTTGTACGATGGACCCAAGGCGGTTTCGCGGCAGTTGACATGAGTCCAGGAGCGAATCGAAAAATGGCGGCAGATTACCGCGACATCGACGGCAGGGCTGTGGCCTCCAAGATGCTGGCGAAGACGGCAACGGATGTCAACGAACTGAAGTCCGCAGGCTGGCAGCCGCGGCTGGTGTCGATCCGGGTCGGTGATGATCCTGCAGTGAATCTCTATATCCGTAATCAGGAGCGCGCCGCAACCCAGACGGGAATTGATTTTGAATGTCGGAATTTCGCCGCGGAAATCTCCGAGGGAGAAGTCCAGGCGGCTATCACCCATTTGAATGTTGATCCGGGAGTCACCGGGATTATCCTTCAGCGCCCGGTGCCCGCGCATCTGCCCATCCAGCAGTTGCAGTCGACCATCCACCCGTTAAAAGACGTGGAAGGCATGCATCCGGCGTCGATCGGCAACATCGTCTACCGGAATCTTGACCTTGGGCCGTGTACCGCTATGGCTGCAATCGAGCTGCTCAAGCAGACGGGGGTTTCCCTGCCGGGGTTGGAAGTGACCGTCATCGGACACTCGGAGATCGTCGGCAAACCGATTGCATTCCTGTTGATGGCAGAAGGCGCTACCGTGACGGTATGCCACCATATGACCCGCGAAGTTGCAGTCCACACCCGAAGAGCGGATGCCGTGTTTATTGCTGTTGGCAAACCGGGCCTGCTCAAGGGTGAGATGCTGAAGCCCGGTGCTGTCGTGGTCGACATCGGCATTAACCAGATCGAATCCGAAGACGGCAACAGTCGCGTTGTGGGGGATTGCGACTATGACGCGTGCCGCGAGGTCGCGGGCTGGATTACCCCCGTGCCCGGCGGGGTAGGTCCGGTCACGGTCGCTGTTCTGATGCGCAATACCGTCGTGGCGGCCCGCCGGCTGCAGACATCCTATGCAGATCAGCTCAGCAGTCACCTTTAACTTGGCCAATCAGAGGAGAGTCATGACTACAGTTCCCAGCGACATCGAAATTGCACGCGCGGCGAAGACCCGTCCTATTGGAGAGATCGGGGACAATTTGGGTATTCCACCGGAGTCTCTTCTGCATTATGGGCCGACCAAGGCCAAGATCAGCAACGGGTTTATCAGTTCGCTGTCCGGCAGGCCCGACGGCAAGCTGATCCTGGTGACGGCGATCTCGCCGACCCCGGCCGGTGAGGGTAAGACGACCACGACCGTTGGGCTCGGAGACGGTCTCAACCGGATCGGGAAAAACGCGCTGATCTGTCTTCGCGAGCCTTCGCTGGGACCCTGTTTCGGCATGAAGGGAGGCGCGGCCGGGGGTGGCTATGCCCAGGTGGTCCCGATGGAGGATATCAATCTGCACTTTACCGGGGATTTCCACGCGATCGGCGCTGCGCACAACCTGCTGTCGGCGCTCGTAGAGAATCACATCTACTGGAGCAATGAACTCGGTATCGATCAGCGGCGGGTGACCTGGCGGCGGGTGGTCGATATGAATGATCGCGCCCTGCGCCAGATTACGGTCGGCTTGGGGGGTGTCGCGAACGGGTTTCCCCGGGAGGGGGGCTTTGACATCACGGTCGCCTCGGAGATCATGGCCATCTTCTGTCTGGCCGAAGACCTGGCAGACCTGCAGCGGCGGCTGGGCAATATTATTGTCGGTTATACCCGATCCCGCGAGCCGATCCACGCCCGTGACCTCAAAGCCGAAGGATCCATGACCGCGCTGTTGCGTGATGCCTTTATGCCCAACCTGGTCCAGACGCTGGAGAATAATCCGGCGATTATTCACGGCGGGCCTTTTGCCAATATTGCCCACGGATGCAACTCGGTCCGTGCAACCAAAACGGCGCTCAAGCTTGCGGATTACGTCGTCACCGAGGCCGGATTTGGGGCCGACCTCGGTGCAGAGAAATTCTTTGATATCAAATGCCGCAAAGCGGGCCTCAAACCTGATGCGGTGGTGCTGGTGGCAACGGCCCGGGCGCTGAAGATGCACGGCGGTGTTGCCAAAGCGGATCTCAATACCGGGAACGTCGGCGCCCTGGTTGACGGACTGGCGAACCTCGGCCGACATCTTCGCAACATCGGGCAATTCGGGGTGCCGGCAGTGGTGGCGATCAATAAATTTGTCGCCGATACCCCCGCAGAGATTGAGGCGATCAGCAGTTACTGCAGGGAGTTCGGGGTCGAGGTGTTTGAGTGCAGTCACTGGGCCGACGGCGGCGCCGGCACGCAAGAGGTGGCCCGGCATGTGGCCGAACTTGCAGATTCCGGCGGCTCACAGTTCCGCCCGCTTTATGACGACCATCTGCCGCTGTGGGAGAAAGTGCGTACCGTGGCCAGGTCTATCTACGGTGCCGAGGACATTATTGCGGACAAGAAAGTCCGCGACCAGTTTTCAGATTTCGAGGAGTGTTACAGCCATTTCCCGGTCTGCATGGCCAAGACACAGTACAGTTTTTCGACCGATCCCAATCTGCTCGGCGCGCCCACCGGCCACGTGGTCCCCATCCGTGAACTGCGGCTATCGGCAGGCGCGGAATTTGTCGTCGCCATCTGCGGGGAGATCATGACCATGCCCGGGCTGCCAAGAGTGCCCGCGGCCAACAGCATCTTTGTCAACGAGGATGGAGAGATAGCGGGTCTCTTCTAAGGGCTTCAGCCGCCAGTCTGTCGGTAACCGTTGCTGCCAACCCCGGGCAGAAGCGGTTTTGCCCGGATCGTCACCTCGTTTCGATTCCGCAGACGCCAGGCCATGCCGAGCGTCTTTTTGCGCTGGTTTGCCCAGGTGCGCAGGACCTGGTCAATCGCCAGCCCGATGAAGCCAACACACAGGCCGAGGGCCAGGCCGCTACCGGTTGCGTTTTTGTCCGACAGCGCTTTCCATAGGTTGGCTCGATTGGGAGTGTACTCAACGCGGATCCGTCACTGCTTTGGATGGTTGGCTCTGCCGCCAAAGAGTACGTTAATCACTTTAGACGGGTGTAAAGCCCCAACAACCCCGTTATTACCATCTGTTACTGCAACAGGGTGCTGCTCGCTAAGAACCGCTTCGGCAACCGTTTCAATAATTGCGTCTTTGGACACCTTTAGATTGCTTAGCGCTTCTGAACTGTTTATAGGGTCCATCACGGATTCAATCCTAAGCACCTTTTCCCTAGGCACATCTTCGGTAAACTTATGGACATACTCAGTTGCCGGATTGAGTACTATGTTGGCCGGGGTGTCTAATTGCTCAATGACGCCGTCTTTCATAATGGCAATCCGGTCTGCCAGCCGCAGTGCCTCGTCGAAGTCATGTGTCACAAAAAGAATAGTCTTGTTGAGTACGCTTTGCAGCCGGAGGAACTCATCCTGCATCTCTTTTCGGATCAGGGGATCAAGCGCCGAGAACGGCTCGTCGAGGAACCAGATGTCAGGCTCGACGGCCAGTGACCGGGCAATCCCCACGCGTTGCTGCTGTCCCCCGGACAACTCCCGCGGGAAATAGTTCTCGCGCCCCCTAAGCCCCACAAGTTCAACCATATCCATTGCTTTTTTAATACTGTCCTGAGTACTAACTCCTTTTATCTGTAAGGGGAAAGCAATATTCTCGAGCACCGTTTTGTGGGGCAAAAGCGCAAAACTCTGAAAGACCATACCCATTTTTTCGCGACGAAGTTCGATCAACTGCTTGTTGGTCATTGCCAACAGATCCTGCCCGTCGACAAAAATACGTCCAGCGGTTGCGTCTGTCAGGCGGGAGATGCAGCGCAGGAGCGTTGACTTGCCGGAACCCGACAGCCCCATGATGATTAGTTTTTCGCCTTTGGAAACGTTAAAGGAGGCATTATTGACGCCGACGATACAGCCGGCCTCCTGAAAGGTTTTGGCGTCTACATCATTATTATTGCCCTGTACGCCAGCAAGCATCTCCTTTGCGTTGTCCCCAAAAATTTTGAAAACAGAGTCGCATACGATGGCGGGCTGATTCTCGCTAGCTGGCGTTACGCTGGAGGGCATAATTGAGTTCCCGATTAGTCTCTTAACATATTCAGGCGATAGTCCGTTGGGAGCAGATTACTCTATTCCCAAAAGCCTCTTTCTTTCCTTCGCCCAGGTTTGAATCAGATTATCCACCGCTAAGCACATAAAGGATACAAATATGCCTAATGCCAAACCGATACCCGCACCACCTTTTTTCGACAAGGCCCCCATAATAATCTGCCCTAAATCTATTGTTCCGATTAATGCGCCCAGTATCACCATGAACAATGCGAATATAACCGTTTGATTTATTCCCAACATTATGTGGGGGAGCGCAAGAGGTAACTCGATACTGGTCCATCTCTGCAATCGTGATACCCCTGACATCGTCGCTGCTTCATGCAATGATAATGGAACGCTGTTTAGGCCTTCTACCGTATATCTGGTAGCTGGGATCACTGCATAAACAATCGCAGCTATCATAACGGATGTATCTGTGATTCCAAAAAGTAGGATTACGGGAATCAGATAAATAAAAGATGGGAATGTTTGAAAGAAATCGCAAATCGAAAGTATCGTTTTGCTAGCAAAATTATTTTGGGCACAAATGGATCCAACAACTATCCCCAAAAAGGCAGATATCAATACGGCAAAAGTTGCCATGTAAGCTGTAATTAATGCTCTGTCCCAATATTCAGAAAGAGCTATAAATAGGATCAGGCCGCCAACGACTACAGCTGATCTTATGCCTCCAATTATATATCCTGCACCCATTACAAGAATGAACGTGGAAATGACAGGCATGCCTAGATAGGCATCTTTCATTGGCACAAGAACTGAAGTTATTAACCAAACATTAAATGCATTTAAATAGACAAAGAAAGTTTCCCAAAACCAATCAATACCAGCGTCTATAAAAGGAGAAATCGTAAAACCTTTATTGAAAGGAACATAGTACAAGTAGTTAATACTGTCTTTAAAGTATAGAGCGCCTAAGTAAGATAAGAGGATTCCCAAAAGCGTTAAAAGAATAAATCCTATGTAAGATCTATATTTTTGAAAAAAATTTAGGTTGGCAAAATAATCTTTTTGTTTGTTGGCCCACGCTAAAGAATATTTATCTAGGATTACGGCTATTAAAACGACACACATTCCAATTTCTGAAGCTTTTCCAATTTCCAGTGAATTTAAAGCAACTTTTAAATTAAATCCTAAGCCCTTAGCGCCAATGAAGGCTGCAATAGTCGTCATTGCAAGACACTGCATTATGACTTGATTAACACCTATCAAAATATCTCTTCTTGCCGTCGGAATTAGAACTTTAAATAGCAATTGAAATTTGCTACATCCACTCATTAAACCTGAGTCAACAATATCCGGAGATATTTTTCTTAAGCCGAGAATGGTTAACCTGATCATCGGAGGTGTTGCAAAGATAATAGTCGCAATAGCTCCTGCGTGATCTCCAACCCCAAAAAGAACCATGACCGGAACTAAATAAGAAAAATGGGGCAAGGTCTGCATACAATTTAATATGGGTTGAAGCGCGCCCTCTACAGTTCTATTTAGATATCCCCATATTCCAAACCCCAATCCCAAAATGAAACAAACAGGCGCGCATACAAGGACAAAAGACAGGGTTTCCATAGAAGGTTCCCATTGTCCAAAAACGGAGAGATACGCAAACCCGATACCCGCGAGCAAGGCTAAACGAATGCCTTGAAGTTGATATCCTAAGATCGCAGCCCCAGCTACTACAGCAGTCCAAGGTAGAGCAGGCCAAGACAACCATTTATTGGCATCGATCCATGCATCACTGAAGAGCGCCCCGATAGTCTGCGCCCCTCCAAGAAAGATTTCCCTGATGAAAATAATAATGAATAAAATCGAGCTGGCTATTGCTCTGGTAATGATTCTAAAAACAGGTTTTTCTTCATACTCTTTCCAAACTGGATCCCAGACATCGACGGTGAACCATTTGAACATCAAATTATCGAGAAGCGTATTAATCCAAGTTGGAAGGTCTTTTAATAGGGGCGGCAATCTCCAAAGATAACTATTCTCAGAATGAGGTGCCAAAAAATAGGAAAATAAAAAAATTATAGCCAGCAGACCAAATTGCATCGGCCTGGAATTTTTTAGATTATTGAGCACTTTATTGATTTCTTTTCGATGAATCGAATAGAGCTCTTGCATGCAATCACTGCAGGATCAGAATATTCAATAATTTCATCTTTAGTTAATTTAATCTTTGGGGTGATTTGGATTGGGGGAGATTATTGTTCGTTGTTGCTGTGCGGTCGCTTAGGGGAGAAGGTTCAGCAAACTCATGAAGTGATTACCATACTCCGATCTTTTCTGAAAGTCCTTCTTTTCCGCTATCAGCAGAGATTGTGACCCGATTCACTTTTAATGCTGGAAAATTATTTTCTATTTTGTCCTACTTGATAATTAACATTGAAAATTAGACTAATAGATAAATAATAGTAGTGCGGCCAAAAAAAATCCCCCCTGAATCAGGGAGGATTCTTGGTAAAACAACTTCTAAATTAATTCTTCCAGAGATCTATCTGAGCTCTGTGATTAGCAATAAATGCAGTTGCAGCCTCTTCATGACTCATACCTTTACTGTCAACATTATCAGCCATCTCACCGATTTGAGGGGCATTAAAAGACATTTTTGTATAAAACTTATATGCATCTGGGTGAGATAGTGGGAACTTAATATGTGCGGCCTTTTTAAGCCAACCTTTTGGAGAACCACAGCCAGTAGTTTCCCACGTTCCGCCATTTTCTATTCTGCACCCTTCGTAATAGGGAGGAAAGTCAATGAACGAAAAACCTGCTGCATCGGTAAAGTTTGGGGACCAGTTAAAGATAACTGTTCCACGACCCTCTTTTTTAGCAGCCTCTAATTCAGCCCATAGAGCATTGGCAGCACCTGCAAACTTTACAGTCCATAAATCATCAATACCAAGACCTTTAAGTCTGTTGGGCATCACATCTCCGTGCCACTCTACAGGACCTTCCAACCAACGGCCTTTCCCACCTGAGTCAGCCGTAGCAAAATTTTTCGCACAATCAGGAGATTTAAGCGCTTCCCAATTTGGCAGGCCAGGACATAGTCCTTCATCAATAACCCAATTTGGAACTCCCATTTCCTCAAAGGTCACCAAGTCATGACTACCGGCATCAATTAAACCACCTTTGTCCATTGCTTCATAAAATGGGATAGCCATTGTTGATTCCCAAGTTTCATGAGCTACGTGAAGGTCGCCAATTCTGACAGCCTCATATCTTGACGCCGATTCAGCTGGAACTAACTCTACGGTGTGACCCATTTCTTGAAATACTTGGGCCATTACATGAGCCATAACAATTTGGCTTGACCAGTTTAATACTGGAATCCTAATTGGATCTGCGGCCTGTGTGACCGTAGAGGTTGAGGCGAGCGCCATCAGTGCAGCCGCTGTCAACCCTTTCAGCGTTATTGATTTCTTCATATCTTATCCTCCTTAATGATTTAACAACCCTGCCGGGGCATTAGATTGAAAGATCTCATCAGGCCCCGCTATAGGCCCGGTATCCGCACTAACACCACCTTCCAGCCGAATTAACACTGCTTTTGTAAGGATTACTCCTACCCTACAACACGGCTAGTTTATGGCACTTCTTTGCCAACACCCATTGACCAAACCTGCACCAATTATCAATTGCCCTCGAAGGTGTATTTGTTGGGAAACGTCTCGTTTTTCAGCACCGCATCCCGTCACATCACGTCCAGAATCAGCCCAAAAGTGAAAACCAGAAGGTTCTCCTGAAACGTGCAACCCTTGGGCAGGCTATGCCCTGACGCGCTCTTTTTTGGGGTCGTAGAAGGGAAAGGGCACAACCATGGCAGGAATACGTTTTTGCTGCCCATCGAGTTTGCCGACTTCGACTTCGGTGCCTGGTGCCGCGTGGTTGGTGTCGATGCGACAAAAGGCGATATTCTTTTTCAGAACGGGTGAGCGCATGGCGCTGGTAATGACGCCAATCTGGGCCCGTCCCACGTGTACACAGTCTCCGTGGACTGCCGCTTCGTTACCGGCTAATTCCAGCCCCACCAGTTGGCGCTGGGGGTTTGCCTTGCGCTGCTCGAGGACTTGACGCCCGATGAAGTCATCTTCTTTGGATTTCAACGGGACGGTAAAACCGATGCCTGCCTCAAACGGATCGGTCTGATCACAGAACTCGTAGCCCGCGAAGACGAGTCCTGCTTCGATCCTGACCATATCCAGGGCGTCCAGGCCAAGCGGCAACAGCCCATGCGGCTCGCCGGCCTGCCAGACGGCATCCCAGATCTCGCAGGCATCAGCCGGGTGGCAGAAGATCTCGTAACCCAGTTCGCCGGTATAGCCGGTCCGGGACACCATGGCGGGGCGGCCGTGCATGTCGCCCAGGCGTCCCACGGTAAAGCGGAACCACTCCAGTTCGGCTACCGAAGGCTGCGCTGGTGGAGTCCAGATGATCTGCTGCAGAATATCGCGGCTGCTTGGCCCTTGAACCGCGACATTGTGCAGTTGATCTGTCGATGATTTGACCAGCGCTTTCAGTCCCAGTTTCTGCGCCTGCTCGCGAAGCCATATCCCGCTGTAGTCATCGCCGCCGATCCAACGGAAGTTGTCGGGACCCAGGCGCAACGCGGTTCCGTCGTCAATCATCCCTCCGTGGGGATAGCACATGGCGCTATAGACGACCTGCCCAACGGCGAGACGTCTGATGTTGCGCGTCAGAACGGTCTGCAGCAGGCTTTCCGCATCGGGGCCGAGGACTTCAAATTTCCGCAGCGGCGAAAGGTCCATGACCACAGCCCGCTCACGGCACGCCCAGTATTCCTCTATGGCGCCGGCGTTGTTGAATGCGGTGGGCAGCCAGTAGCCCCGGTATTCGGTGAAGTTGCGGGTGTGTTGCGAGGTACGCGGATGGAAGCCCGTCTCGCGCGTCAGTTGCGTTTCTGCGTCTGGGGTCATTCTGTATGCAATAGCCCGTGAAAAGGCCTTCTCCGGAGTGTAAATACGAATGTGTATGTCAGTGGGATTCCAGCCGTTGGCAGCGCTGGTGTCGTCAGGGCAGGCGGTCGATGCGCACACCAGATCGGTCATGGCTTTCAGGAGCACATAGTCGCCTGGCCGCGACCACGGCTCATCCAGAAAGAGCACGTTATGCTCGTCGATACCCGTGTTATAAAAAAAGTTGACCGCTTCCCAGCCGCGTCTGGGCCGGACACCAAACGGCGCCATGACCTCGTTCAGATTGTCCGAGCAGTTGGGATGGCCGAAGTAGCCTTGGTCTTCGTAGTACTTGGCCGCGCAGGCAAGACCGAAAGTGTCATGACGGCCACAGGTATCCTGGACCACCTCAACCAGCGGCTGCATATCACGGTCAAAATACTTCGAGTAAAGGCCGGGGCCGGGATAGCCACTGCCCATCAGGGTGCGGGTGGTGGTCATATCAATATGCCGCTCTTTTCCCTGATCAAGGCCGGCAGAAGAGAAGGCGAGGAAGTCGGAGCATTCCCGACCGGCAACATCGATGATCTGGATATATTCCCCGACATGAACCGTATATTGTCTCGCGGTGCATCTGTCGATCCGAAGTTCAAGCCGTGGGTCGGCCAGAGGTTCCGGCAACGGCGGCTCGGTGAGTTCTCGCCGCGCACACCTTTTAATGTGAACCACCAACGACGTGGGCGGTGTTTGCTGGTCGACGGCCATTGGCTGACCTGGGGCGCATAGGACACAAAGCAGATCACGCCTGGCGGTGTAGGTAGCGGTGTCGCCGGATGCTGTTCCCGTGCCAAATAGGTTCAGGGCCTGGGCACGCGTCGGGTCGATATTGCGGCGCTTCAGCCCGGCAGTTAGTTGTTGCGCGCTCTCACGGTTCGAAGCCATAAGCCGCTTAAAGCCGGAGGCCTCACGTGGTGGCGTGTCAGACAACCCTGCGCAATCGGGCCGCCCTTCACTGGAGAAAGCGATCAGTTCGCCGGGCTGGCAACCCTCAGGATCCTCGATCGTAATAACGTCATCACCCTGGAGCTCGAATACGATCGAGCCGGAGGGTGGAACGGTATAGCGTTCGTAGTAAGGATCAGCGCGCCACAGACCTGGCTGAAGCGGGCGCGAGCCTTTTGTCACGGTCGCATCCATAGTAAATCAGCTCGGTCGGGCCGGGTGTTGTAGGCCTTGCGGGACGTCCGCTACACCTGCGCATCGATCCAAGTTTCTTCAGGGGGAACGATCAATATTACCGAAAATCGGTAACGAAATCCCGTTTTATTCTTATTGGTCTTCGATCGGTCTAAATATTTGATAAAAAAGCAACAAGTCCAAAATTGGCCCAGTTTTCCAGGCAATAAATGGTATCGGTAAAGTCATATTTCAAGGTAAGATGCTTGCCCGTGGAGAGGCTTGGATGCAGCCCCTTACGGTGCGTTCATCTTCCCCCCTAATGGTGTTTCGGACAGTGGTTTTGGACTCACACAACTTCTGGCGGAGGACACACAGTGGACAATGAACTAAGCGCCCTGACAACCGTTTTTACAGAGTTTTATTACTGGGTCACGGTGGTACTGATGTTTCTGATCCATGTAGGGTTCTGTATGTACGAAGTCGGCGTATCACGACACAAGAATCATCTGCATACCCTGATGAAAAATACCATGCTGATCCCGTTGGTGACGGTGACGTTTTTCTTCTTCGGCTGGTGGATTTACTGGGCGTTTCCCAATGGACCCTGGATTTATCAGGGAGAAGGGCTGATTCTCAATGCCGATGGCTGGGGTGGCAATGAATTGGCATTACCATGGAAGCCGATCATGGCCGTGAACTTTAATGATCACATCATGATGGTGTTCTGGGCGGCATTCCTGCTGTTCTCGTGGACTGCAGCGTCGATCGTGTCCGGCGCTGTTATCGAGCGGATTCGAACATCGGCCTTCGGTATTCTTGCGATCGCCATCGGTTCGGTCTTTTGGGTGATCGACGCTTCTTGGGGTTGGCACTACAACGGCTGGATGGTCAAGATGCTGGGCTATCACGATGCCTACGCCTCGGGCGTGATCCATGCCGTGGCTGGTGGTTTTGCTCTTGGCATTCTGGCTGTGCTTGGTCCAAGGATCGGAAAGTTCGCCGCTGACGGGACGCCGAACAACATCGGCCCGCGTAATCCCTGGATGGTGACATTAGGCCTGTTCCTGATCTATACCGGTTTCTGGGGG
>DCXP01000001.1:64192-75096 GCA_002327725.1 Proteobacteria bacterium UBA2133 | reverse complement strand
GTAAAGCCTTCCTCGGCGTCACCGAACGTTACGTAGTTTGGCGGTCCACCATGCTTGGCGATATAGGGGGCAAACATGCCGTCATCATCGTAGCCGCCCCAGGTAAAGTATGTGGCATTTTCCGCGGCGAGCGCAGAGCGCACCCCAAGCGGCACGGCGCCAACGGCAAATCCCATGGCGCCGAGCGCTTTGATTGCCTGACGCCGGGTAAACTGCCCATCCTGAAGCCGGGCGATGAATTCTTTACTTTTCGTCATTGATCTCCTCCTTTTGAAAATAGGATTTTGGAAGGTCTTTTGCTAACTTCTCTACTTCTTCGGTGACAGGCTAAACGATACTCAGGTTAGTGTCTAGCACTAATCAGTGCCGTCGCAATCTGAGGCTACAATCCCCCACCTATGAGCGTCCCCCACCCCGAAATCTTCAAGGCCTACGATATCCGCGGAATCGTCGGGCAGTCGCTGACCCCGGACATCGTGGAGCAGATCGGCCGGGCTATCGGCACAGAGGCGCTGGCTGCCGGCGACAACGCGGTGATCGTCGGTCGGGACGGACGCCTGTCGGGCCCCGCGATTGCATCTGTCCTGATGGATGGCATCTGCGCCACCGGCTGCCATACCGTGGACATCGGCATGGTACCCACCCCGCTGACCTATTTTGCGACCCAGACTCTCGAGATCGGTTCAGCCGTTTCGGTGACCGGCAGTCACAATCCGCCCGACTACAACGGACTTAAGGTCATGATCGGTACCCACACACTGGCCGCCGAGCGCATACAGGACCTGCGAAAACGCATCGAGGTTCAGGATTTTTCCGTGGGCGTTGGGGAGCGAAGCTCACAGGATGTTGTTCCCCGATATGTAGACCGTGTCGTCGGGGATATCCGGATGAAACGGCCCCTTCGGGTTGTGACCGACTGCGGCAACGGTGTCGCGGGCATGGCAGCCCCTCAGCTGATGCGGGATATCGGCTGTGATGTCATTGAACTCTTCAGCGAGGTCGACGGCACCTTCCCCAACCACCACCCCGATCCCAGTGTTGCTGAAAACCTTGCGCCCCTGATCGAAGCGGTGCTTCGCGAACAGGCCGATCTGGGGCTGGCTTTTGACGGCGACGGCGACCGGCTGGGTGTGGTGACCGACACGGGCCAGGTCATCTGGCCGGATCGCCAGATGATTCTTTTTGCCCGGGACATCCTCTCACGAAACCCCGGCGCCAAGATTATCTATGATGTCAAATGTACGAGGTTACTGCCCGAGGCCGTCGAACAGGCCGGAGGCGAAGCCCTGATGTGGAAGACCGGGCATTCATTCATCAAGGCCAAGTTACGCGAAACCTGCGGTGCACTTGGTGGCGAGATGAGCGGGCATCTCTTTTTCAAAGAACGCTGGTACGGTTTTGATGACGCGCTTTATGCCGCCGCGCGGCTATGCGAAGTTTTGTCGAATGATTCCCGCCTGCCGAGCGCTGTTTTTGCCGAAATCCCTGATACCGTCAATACGCCGGAACTTCGTATTGAAATGCAGGAAGGAGAGCATCACGCGCTGATCAAGGAGTTGGTTGCGCATGGTGATTTTTCTGGTGGCGAGATCTGCAATATCGATGGCGTCCGCGTCGACTTTGAAGACGGATTTGGTCTTGCCCGGGCATCCAACACCACCCCGACAGTCATTCTGCGCTTTGAAGCAGACACCGAACCTGCACTCCGGCGGATTCAGAACCTCTACCGGGAACAGATTCTGGCACTGCGTCCGGAACTGACACTGCCTTTTTAAGCGGCGCTATGGGCGGTGTCGTCTTTAGCCCTTGCCACGGCAGATCAGGGATTCGTTACGCGGTAATCGTTTCGATTGCGGTCGGACGCTGGTAACCCCGAGGCAGCGCCCGGCCGCGCTGGGCCCGGGAACCGGCGAAGGTATCGATATCCGAAGGTTTAAGCCGCATATTCTGTTTTCCGGCATAAAGGCGCAGGGCATCGCCCTCACGAAACACCGCCACTCCCACGAGTTTTTCCTCGCCCGCCTTGTGGCGCGGGCCCGGAATATTGATCAGCTTGACCCCCTTGCCCTTCGGCAGCAATGGCAGTTCAGCGAGCGGGAAAATCAGAAGGCGCCCTGTGTCGGTAATCGCGGCTACCCAGTCATCCTCATACTCAAAAACCCGTTGCGGCGCCAGCACGCCGGCCGCGCGCGCGCTCAGGACTGCCTTGCCCGACTTATTCCGGGTCAGCAGATCTTCCAAGGTCGCCACAAAGCCGTATCCCGCATCCGAAGCAAGAAGATAGCGGCTGCTGTTCTCGCCGATCATCAGGCCGCAGAAGGTAGCCCCCGCAGGCGGCTTCAACTGCTTGCCCACCGGCTCTCCAAGACTCCTGGCTGACGGCAGTTCATGGGAGCGAAGGCCATACACCCGCCCCGTCGAATCAATACACAATAGCGGCTGGTTGGCCCGTCCGGCGCCGGAATGCAGATAGCCGTCATCACCGCGGTAGGCGAGTTCCCGGGGATCTATCTCGGTACCCTTGGCAGAGCGGATCCATCCGTTGCGCGAAAGCACGACCGTGATGGGTTCCGATGGAATAAGCGCAGTCTCACTGAGCGCCTGGGCGGCTTCCCGCACCACCAGGGGCGAGCGGCGGTCGTCTCCGAAATCCTCGGCGTCAGCCAGCAGTTCCTTGCTGACCACCTTCTTGAGCCGGTCGCGTGACTTCAGGATCTTCTGCAGCCCCGCCTTTTCCCGGGTGAGTTCCTGGCGCTCGCTATTGATTTTCATCTCTTCGAGTTTCGCCAGGTGCCGCAGTTTCAGCTCAAGAATCGCCTCCGCCTGAATCTCGCTCAGCTTAAACCGCTTCATCAGCACCTTTTTCGGCTCCTCTTCCTGACGGATGATCTTGATGACGGCATCGATATTGAGATAGGCAATCAGCAGTCCGTCGAGAATGTGCAGACGCTTGACTACCCGGTCGAGCCGGAACTCAAGACGCCGTTTCACGGTGGCGATCCTGAAATCCAGCCACTCCTTGAGCGCGCCTTTCAGGTCAAATACTTTCGGCCGGCCATCAAGACCGATCATGTTCATGTTGACCCGATAGCTCTGTTCCAGCGATGTTGTGGCAAAGAGGTGATCCAGCAACGCCGTTTTATCGACCCGGTTGGACCGGGGCTCAATCACGATACGGGTGGGGTTCTCGTGATCTGACTCGTCACGAATATCGTCAACGATCGGCAGTTTCTTGGACGCCATCTGGGTCGCGACCTGTTCAATGACACGCTCCCCGGACACCTGGTATGGCAGCGCCGCAATAACAATATTGGCGCCTTCTTCCCGCCAGACCGCGCGCTGGCGTATCGATCCATAGCCGGTGCGGTAGACCTCGCGGATCTCCTGCGCCGGCGTCACAATTTCGGCCTCGGTAGGAAAGTCAGGTCCTTGGATGTGCTCACACAACTGATCCAGGCCGGTACGGCTGTTCTCCAGCAGCCGGATCGCAGCGCTCACGACCTCACGCAGGTTATGCGGCGGAATGTCGGTCGCCATCCCGACGGCGATGCCCGAACTGCCGTTCAGCAGCACATTGGGCAGTCTTGCCGGCAGTAGCCGCGGCTCGCGCAGTGTGCCGTCAAAATTGAGCCCCCAGTCCACGGTACCCTGTCCCAGTTCCGAGAGCAGCATCTCGGCAAAACCCGAGAGCCGGGCCTCGGTATACCGCATGGCAGCGAAAGACCGGGGATCATCCTGGGATCCCCAGTTGCCCTGGCCGTCGACCAGCGGGTAACGGAAACTGAACGGCTGCGCCATCAGGACCATTGCCTCATAACAGGCCGAATCACCATGCGGATGAAACTTGCCCAGCACATCCCCCACGGTTCTGGCCGATTTCTTGTACTTGGATGTCGCGGCCAGGCCGAGTTCAGACATCGCATAGACGATTCGCCGCTGCACCGGTTTCAGGCCATCAGCGAGGCTCGGCAGGGCCCGGTCCAGAACCACGTACATCGAGTAGTTGAGGTAAGATCGTTCGGTAAACTCTGAGACCGGCACGGCCTCGGGCCTGCGCGGGTTAGCCTGTGCCTGCGTCGATGGACGCCTGGTCTTTTTTGATCGGGTCTTGCGGCGGACGGTCGCTGGCATAAAGGAACTCTGGCGTCAGTGTGGCAGAATGCGCGGCTGGGTAACGGTAATTATAGCCATCTCTATCGCCATCTCTCGGGTTCCAACCGATAATGAACGCCTGCACCGACGTCCCGGATCGCCTGATCGACGGATCCCGGCCGAAGCGCTCAGATGCCCTCCTCGACGAACTGGCGTCACTCGGGATTAACGCCCCCACAACGGAACATGCTCCCATGTTCACGGTGGAGGACAGCAAGACGCTTAGGGTAACGCCCGGCGGCCAGGGAGACATCAAGAACCTTTTCCTGCGTAACCAGAAAGGTCGGATGTGGCTGGTCAGCTGCCATGAGGACCGAAACGTCGATCTCAAAGTACTGGCGAAGGCCCTTGGCGCCGGGCGCTTTTCTTTCGCCTCTGAGACCCGCCTGATGCAATACCTTGGGGTAACGCCCGGGGCGGTTTCTCCACTTGCCCTGGTAAACGACAAAACCGGCGCCGTCCAGTTTATGGTCGACCGCGCGCTGACACAGACCGAAGTCATTTATCTGCACCCGCTCATCAACACAAGAACCACCACCATGGCCACCTCCGACCTGCTGGCTTATTGCGCCGCTATCGCTCATCAGGCAAAGATCATTACCTTCGAGGAAGGTAGCGTACACTGCAAACTAACCGAACACGATGAGACTGACCATGCCTGAGCAAATCCGGGACATGAGCCTCGCTGCGGTTGTACAGGCATTGCGGGACGGATCGCTAAGTGCCATCGAACTGACCCAAAGCTGTATCGACAGCCATGATGCCTCGCTCAATGCCTACCGGGAATGGACCCCTGATCTGGCCCTGGAGCAGGCCCGCGCCGCTGATGAGGCTTTTGCCAACGCCCAGGACTCGGGCGCACTGCAAGGCATCCCGATCTCGGTTAAAGACCTGTACGGCGTTGACAATACCGCAACCTTTGCCGGTTCGCCGGCGCCGATGCCCCGACCCTGGCAGGCCGAAGGCGATCTCATCAGGGGACTGCGTGCCCAACACGCCGTGTTTTCCGGCAAGACCCACACCGTGGAGTTCGCCTTCGGCGGACTGGGCGTCAACAGTCACTGGGGAACGCCCAGAAATCCCTGGGACGCAAAGACCCATCGTGTTCCCGGTGGCTCCAGCAGCGGGGCCGGGGTCAGCCTGTGCGAAGGTTCCGCGCTGGTGGCGTTAGGCTCTGATACGGCAGGTTCGGTACGGATCCCGGCGAGCGTCACCGGAAACGTTGGCCTCAAAACCAGCTATGGCCGCTGGCCCGCTTCCGGCATCTTTCCGCTCAGCCCGACGCTTGATACCGCTGGCATTCTCACTCGCAGCGTGGCCGATGCCGTTACCGCCTTTTCAGCCATGGATCCTCATCAGCGAAGCTATGGCCCGAGGCTCGCGCGGGAGGTTTCCCGCTGCACACCCGCAGACTTTGTTATTGGAACCGGCGAGAGCGCCCTGTGGGACGACTGCGATGCCGGTATCAGCGAAACCGTGGAAGACGCCTTGAAGACACTCGGACAAGCTGGGGTGCAGACGGTGAGCGCGGTGCTTCCCGAGGCAGGGCCTGCAATAGAACTTCTCAAGGTCGGCAGCGTGGTCGCTGCCGAGATCGATGAGATACTCTCGTCCACCGCGCCGCAATGGCGCGAGACCCTGGACCCGGTCGTTTCTTCCCGCATCCGGGACGGCGGATCCATCAGCGCCAGCGAGTACCTGCATCGCCGCCGACGCCTTCGTGAACTGACCCGCAGTGCGGCAGAGCAGTTTTCAGCCTGCCAGGTGATGGCGAGTCCCACCGTTGCCATTTCTCCGCCTGCGGTAGAGGACGTGCAGACGGTTGAAGCATACCGGCCGAAGAATATGGGCGCGCTTCGCAATACCTGCCCGGCCAACTATCTGGGACTTTGTGCGATCACCCTGCCGGTCGGTCTGGATGCTCACCAGATGCCGGTCGGGCTGCAGCTGATCGCTCCGCATGGGCACGAAGAGCAACTGCTTGCGATTGCGACCTGTATTGAAGGCATCCTGGGGTCGGGGCGCGAGCGGCTCGGCGTGCCGCCGCTGCCAGGCAGGCCCTGAACGTGACGTCCGATCCCCGGCAGGTGCAGGTCCAGCATCAGGAAGCCGTCAGCGATGGCTACCTCAAGGTTACCCGTTACCAGTTGCGGCACGAGCAATACGCCGGTGGCTGGACGGATACGCTGTCACGGGAAGTGATGGAGCGCGGCGAGGTAGCCGCGGTACTGCCCTTTGATCCGGCCCGCCAGGAAGTTCTCCTGATCGAACAGTTCCGGGTGGGCGCCTGGTCAGCCCAATGGCCGAGACCCTGGCTTCTCGAATGTGTCGCGGGCATTGTCGAGCCTGGAGAAAGTCCGGAAGAGATGGTCAGGCGGGAAGCGCGGGAAGAAGCGGGCTGCGACATCACGGTGCTCGAGCCGGTTGCACGCTATTTCTCCACGCCGGGGGCCTGCTCCGAGAAAGTGGATCTTTTCTGTGGACGTGTGGATACCTCCGGATTGGGCGGGATTCATGGACTCGCCGAAGAAGGAGAGGATATCCGGGCCAGCGTCTGGCCGCTCGGCGACGCGCTGGAACTGCTCGATACGGGCCGTATCTGCAACAGCATGACCCTCATCGCACTGCAGTGGCTTGCCCGATACCACGCGGATCTTGCGCAGAAATGGCTGCAGGGAGATTAGCGGATCTCGACCCCTCCCTGTCCTACAAGGTGAGATCCGCCGGTGTTGAAGCCACAGCGGCCTCGACTGCAATAGCTGTTGGCAGATCACGCAGCCACTCGTAATAGATCCCCTTGATGCCGCTCACGACAACACCGGCACTGCGCATCCTTTGCAGTCCGGCCTCATGGTGTGGACCGGGGGATCCCGTAGCATCATCCGCTACCCAGACCCGATAACCGGCGTCGACGAGATCTATTGCGGACTGGGCAATACAGACATCGGTCTCCTGGCCGACCAGTACCAGATCTTTTCTTTTCAATGCTTCCAGTGCGTGGCGTATGTCTTTTTGCCCGTAAAGACTGAAGACCATCTTGTTAAAGACCGCCTGGCCTTGCGGCAGCAACGCTTTAAGCCTTGACAGCATGTCCACATCGGCAGAGACATCTTCTGCGGTGGCGAGGATCGGAATTTTTAGAACCTTCGCGACATTCATAATCCAGGCGATCCGTTCAACCAATGGCTCACGCTCGGCGGGCATCAACTTGGACAGGAAATTCTCCTGAACGTCGATGACAATCAGGACGCTGTTATTTTTTTCCAGCAGCGGCAAGAAAGGCTCCCGCGGCGCTTAGCGATCACGCAGGCGGCGGATGAGACTTGAGGTATCCCAGCGTCCACCGCCCATTGCCTGAATCTCACCATAGAACTGATCCACCAGTGCAGTGACGGGCAGTCGCGCCCCGACCCGATGGGCTTCCTCCAGGCAAAACCCCAGGTCTTTGCGCATCCAGTCGACAGCGAACCCGAATTCGAACTCATCACGGTTCATGGTGCTTCCCCGGTTCTCCATCTGCCAGGACTGCGCGGCACCCTTTGAGATCACTTCGAGCACCTGCTCCACGTCAAGCCCGCAGCGGCTGGCAAAATCCAGTCCCTCTGAAAGCCCCTGAACAAGGCCGGCAATGCAGATCTGGTTGACCATTTTGGTCAGCTGACCACTGCCGACCGGCCCCATCAGTCCAACCGCACGGGCATAACTGTCGATCACGGGCCTGGCTTTGTCGAAGGAATCCTGTGCCCCGCCCACCATGACGGTCAGCACCCCGTTTTCCGCCCCCGCCTGCCCTCCGGAGACCGGCGCATCAAGAAAGGCGATGCCCTTGTCGGCGCTCTTCGCAGCAAGTTCCCGGGCCACGGCTGCAGATGCGGTTGTGTGATCCACGAAGATGGATCCGCTCGCCATGGCAGAAAAGGCACCCTCAGGTCCGGTGCTGATCGCACGGACATCGTCGTCATTGCCGACACAGGAGAACACGATCTGCGCGTCAGCCGCTGCCTGCGCCGGAGTCGGAGCGCTCGTTCCGCCATGCTCCGCAACCCACTGCTGCGCCTTGGACTGGGTGCGGTTGAACACCGTCACCTCAAAACCTTTTTCCGCCAAATGTCCCGCCATCGGATAACCCATGACACCCAGTCCGATAAATGCGGCTTTGTTAAACTTGTCTTTATCTGAAACTTGTGCCATCGAAATGATTCCTCCCAGCACGTGGATCTCAAGCGGCAACAAAAGGAGTATGCCCCGCCATGTCATCTAAGGATATTACTGTCGGCAAAGCCACGTCCGACGATGTGGACGCCATCGCTCAGTTTAACATTGCCATGGCGAACGAGACTGAGGACCTGGCTCTGGACCGGTCAACAGTACGCGCCGGTGTGAGGGGTGTACTCAATGCTAATGATAGCGGCTTCTATCTCGTTGCACGTTCAGGGCACCAAGCCATCGGCTCGCTGCTGATTACCTACGAGTGGAGCGACTGGCGTAACGGAAACCTGTGGTGGATTCAGAGCGTGTACGTGGTCCCTTCGTCCCGCGGACAGGGAATCTTCCGCTTGCTTTATGAAAAAGTCGTATCGCTCGCCAAAAGTGCGAATGGTGTACGGGGAATCCGTCTGTATGTGGAAAAGGACAATCTCAATGCCCAGGCGGTATACCAACGGCTCGGCATGGAGGAGACTGCTTACCGGGTATTTGAGACGATGTTCTGAGCAATAGCCGTTCGCAGTTGCCGCTATACTGGCGCCGACGGCGAGATCACTGGCCTTAACTGGCATTGCCCTTTATTTGACAGCAATGGACGCGACAGAGCAGGAACGCTACAGCCGGCAGATCAGACTCCCCCAGGTCGGCGCAGATGGTCAGCAACGGCTGTCCCAGAGCCGGGCGCTGGTTATTGGTATGGGCGGGCTGGGCTCACCTGCCGCGCTCTATCTTGCCAGCGCGGGTATCGGCCAGTTAACCATTACCGACTTTGACCGGGTCGACGAGTCCAATCTGCAGCGGCAGATCATTCACACTCACAAATCAGTGGGTGAGCTCAAAGCCGCATCTGCCCAGCACACTATTGAGAAGCTCAACCCGCGCTGTCTGGTGGAGGCCCTGGACTACGAACTCGACGGCGACGAACTGCTGGAACAGGTAGTTGCAGCAGATGTGGTGCTGGACTGCACCGATAATTTTCCATCGCGCTTTGGACTCAACGAGGCCTGCATGACAGTCGGCACCCCTCTGGTATCTGGTGCGGCGATCCGCTGGGAGGGCCAGATCGCCACCTTTGACCCTAAGGACCCTGATTGTCCGTGTTACCGATGCCTGTATCCGGATACCGGGATCGAAGCCGCGACCTGCGCAATGGAAGGTGTGATAGCACCCATCGTTGGGGTCATCGGCACCATGCAGGCGCTTGAGGCGCTCAATCTGCTCCTCGACACCGGCGCCGGTCTGCGTGGACGCGTGATGGTCTTTGATGGCGTCGCTATGGACTGGCAGATCATTAACCTGCCGAGAAATCCGGATTGTCCGGTCTGTAGAGACCGCCCGCAGTACACGCGCGGGTGAGGGAGTGACGCTCGCCGCCGATATGAGACATCTCGACTTTGGGTTGCCCTGAAACAGGCATCGAAGTGGGCATTCGCAATTCCTTTACAATTAGGCGTTTTCCGGCCACGCATTTTCAGAACCAATAGCCCAGGCACTTCTGGGCCGCGTCCACAATCTGTATGTTTCGCCACACAGCCTGAACTCAGACTTCAATATTTCACAGCCCGGGTCAAAATAGCACCAGAACGGGAGCACCCGGCAGGTGATCAAGGCGTACCGTCCCGGCAACTGATCAGCAATCCCCCACTATCACTATGCGTTTTCGACCACGAGCCCAAAACCGAATCCTTGTTGTTCAGCGGCCGCTGTTCAAAGCCGCTTATCGCGCCTGATCACAAAGTTGATGTTAAGCAGGAAACGGTTTATTGCCCTCCTTAAGATTGCCCTGGTCGGGATACTTTTTGCCGTCATTTTCTACAACATCAACTGGGTAGACAGTTACAGCCGGCTTGATGCGCAGGGTGCGACCCTTGCTCAGACCCAGGGCGAGATCATCGGCCCCTGGGACCAGGATCGCGTGCAGTTTCGAGAAAATGGCGCAGCAGACGCTGTCAATCTCTTAAGAGGCGCCCAGGCAAACGGCTCTACTATTGTTATCTCTCCAGGTCTGCCCACCTACGTACGTAATCTCGACGCTGTGCTATTTGCACAGGGTGCGATGCTGTTTTTTGTCTTCGTCGTGATCATCAACTCGCGCTGGTGGTACCTGCTGCGTGCCAACGGCCTCGGGGTTCGGTTCCTTGAGGCGCAGAAATTCAGCTGGATCGGGCTTTTCTTCAGTAACGTCGTACCCGGGGCCACCGGCGGGGATGTCGTGAAAGCGGTTTACATTGTCCGGCGCTGTTCGGGGGACAAGGTCCGGGCGGTCGTGTCTATCGTGGTCGACCGGATTCTCGGGGTTATGTCGTTACTGTTCGTCGGCAGCCTCGCCAGCACGCTTGCCATGGATCGTTTCCCTGTCTTCGCCAGTAGCATGTGGCTGACGGGACTCGGCGTTCTGGTGTTTTGCTTTCTCCTGATCAGCCCTGCCCTGCGGCGGCTTCTGCGCTTCGATGCGCTGGTCGCAAAACTGCCTGATAAGGCCGGCAATATCATCCGCGACCTCGATGCCGCGATACTCCACTACCGTGGGCACCTTCGCGGAATTG
>DCXP01000001.1:0-63807 GCA_002327725.1 Proteobacteria bacterium UBA2133 | reverse complement strand
TGCATGAGCGAGGCGCTCGGTGTCGGCATCACCCTTGCCGATCTCTTTTTTATCGTGCCGGTGGCTTCGGTCATTCAGGGTATCCCGATCGCGCCCGCGGGCTGGGGCATCGGGGAAGCGGCCTACGGAGCGCTCATTGGCAAGTTCGGCGCCTCCACGCTGGCCGGGGTTCCGGACGCCGAGCAGATCATGCGTACCCGCGGGGTGGCGTTGTCTGTCCTGCACCGTGTCCACGTCGCGCTCTGGTCCCTGATCGGCGGCCTTGCCATACTGATCGACCGCAAAACCCACCCCGACGAATCACCAGTGACTGATACAAAAGACACTTAGGACGGATCTGGTGCACTCGTGGATATAAAGAAACATCGGCAGTCATTTCCCACCGCGCCACAGCCCGCTGCCGATGGCACTTTGCAGGTGACCATCACCTACCTACAGATGACCCGTCAGCCGACAGGCGCTCCCCGAAGACCGCCACTCAGCGACCTTGCCGTTTTCAGGGTCAGGCAACCCAGTCTGCCGTTTTACCGGTTCCTTTATAACGAAGTGGGTAAGCCGTGGCTGTGGTACGAGCGCCGTGCAATGGCAGACGCGGATCTGAAAGAAATTCTCTCGAACGAGAAGGTTCACGTTTATGCGCTCTACCGCGGTGGAGAGCCCGCGGGATACGTAGAGTTGGACTGTCGCAAAAATGACGAGGTGGAACTCGCCTATTTCGGGCTGTTGCCCTGGCAGATCGGGATGGGTATTGGACCGTGGTTTCTGGATTGGGCTGTGAGCACCGCATGGACCGAAAAGCCCGCGCGACTCATCGTCAATACCTGCGACCTCGATCACCCGAAAGCCATTATTGTGTATCAGCAGGCAGGCTTTCATCCCTACCGCCAGGAGACCATCACGATCCGGGACCCACGGCATGAGCCGTTCTGGGATTCACCAGCGCCCGAGGCGTCCTCTGATCACGGGAACAGCAAAGAGGCCTGAACGGCTCTTACAGGATGCTCAGGCAACCTCGGCCTGATCACCGCGCCTGCCCAGCCATTCTTTTCGGTCGGGCGCACGTTTTCGGGCCAGCAGCAGATCCAGCATTGAGTCGGTCTTTTTGCCACGATCCAGGGTCAGCTCGATCAAGCGCCTGGACGTTGGATCCATGGTGGTCTCGCGCAATTGCGCCGGGTTCATTTCTCCAAGGCCCTTGAAGCGCTGGACATTGATCGTGCCCCGCAGTTTGTCTTTCTTGATGGTATCCAGAATCGACTCTTTCTCCGCGTCGTCAAGAGCATAAAAAACATGCTTGCCGACATCGATGCGGTAGAGCGGTGGCATCGATACGCAGACCCGTCCCGCATCAACCAATGGCCTGAAGTGGCGAACGAAGAGCGCACACAGCAGCGTGGCAATATGCGCGCCGTCAGAGTCTGCGTCCGCGAGGATGCAGATACGTCCGTAGCGCAGGCTTGAGCAGTCTGCTGCGCCCGGATCCACGCCAAGGGCGATCGCAATATCGTGCACAGACTGCGAGGCCAGCACCTCAGCAGACTCGACTTCCCAGGTATTCAGAATCTTGCCGCGCAGCGGCAGGATCGCCTGATAGTCTTTATCCCGGGCCTGCTTGGCAGAGCCTCCCGCTGAATCTCCCTCCACCAGGAAGAGTTCAGTCTCCTCGAGGTCCTGACTGGTGCAGTCGGCGAGTTTGCCCGGCAGCGTCGGCCCGGTGGCGACCTTTTTACGCTCTACCTGCCGCGCCGTGCGCAGCCTGGATTGCGCGCTTTCGATAGCGAGACTGGCGATACGCTCACCCTCTTCGGCGTTCTGATTGAGCCAAAGGCTGAATGCATCTTTCACAGTGGCTGCGGTAAGCGTGGCGGCATCGCGCGAAGACAGGCGGTCCTTTGTCTGACCACTGAACTGGGGATCCTTCATCCGCAGCGACAGCACAAAAGCACAACGCTGCCAGACATCTTCGGGGGCGAGTTTTACCCCTCTGGGAAGCAGTGCGCGGTACTCGCAGAACTCGCGTACCGCATCGGTCAATCCTGTACGAAAACCGCTGACATGGCTGCCGCCCTGTGTGGTCGGGATCAGATTGACATAACTCTCGGCAAAAACCTCACCGCCGTCTTCCAGCCAGCTTGCCGCCCAGTCCAGCTGCTGCGCTTCCTGTGTAAGATGGCCGACAAAGGGAGAGTCCGGCACCCGCTCTGATGACGCGATCTGGGAAACGAGATAATCCGGCAAACCATCCTCGTACTCCCAGGTTTCGCTGTTGCGAGCGTTATCTTCATCCCGAAAGTCGATACGCAGGCCCGGACACAACACTGCCTTGGCCCTCAGCAGGCGTTTCAGGCGCGAGGCCGAAATCCCGGCCGAATCAAAAAACACCGGATCCGGCCAGAATCGGACCGTCGTGCCGGAATTGCGCGCGCCGATCTTTCGAACAACTTTCAGTGGCGCTGTCGGTACCCCGTCACGAAACGTCATCTTGTATTCCTGACCGCCGCGCTTGACGCTGACCTCCAGCTTCTTTGAAAGCGCGTTGACCACCGACACGCCCACACCATGCAGTCCTCCGGAATAGGTGTAGGACTTGTCCGAGAACTTTCCCCCGGCGTGCAGCCGCGTGAGAATGACTTCGACAGCGCTCACTTTTTCGCCTTTGTGCCGGTCGACCGGCATCCCCCTGCCGTCATCGACGACCGTGGCGGAACCATCCTTGTGCAGGGTGACGGATATCCGGTGCGCATATCCGCCGATTGCCTCGTCGACACTGTTGTCAACCACCTCCTGAACGAGGTGATTCGGCCGGTCTGTCTGGGCATACATTCCGGGGCGTTTTCGCACCGGCTGAAGTCCTGTGAGGACTTCGATTGCGGAGGCATCGTAATTTCCAGCCATTAGATGTTTATCTACCGGGGTCAGGCGCAGGGGGATGATACACGAAGCAGCCCCTGTGTTTGCCAACTTAAAGAGCGCACAAGCCCGTTACCGATTGGAGCGCTGTCAAACGCTACGATAGAATGCGAGTCGCAAGGCATAGCGTGCACTCATGCGGCGCGCCGCAGATCTAAGAGGATTCATCATGGCCAAACCAGCACGTTCACGGGTCGGAGAGTTTGAAAAATCACTCAGCGAGCTCGAAGCGATTGTCGAAAGAATGGAGGCCGGGGATCAGCCATTGGAAACTTCCCTGAAAGATTTCGAAAGGGGTATGGAACTCGCACGCCAGTGCCGGGACAGCCTGCGCAAGGCCGAAGTCCGGGTACAGGAACTCCTGGAAAAAGCGGGCGAAACCCAGGATGAGTCCTTTGAAGCCGAGGACTCGTGACTAACTCCATCGATCTTGATACTCACTGGGAGCAGTGGCGGCAGCGCATTGACCGACACCTTGAGAACCTGATTCCAAAAACTCATACCTCCCCCGCCCTTCTTCACGAAGCGATGCACTATGCGAGTATCGGAGCAGGCAAACGTTATCGCGGCGCGCTGGTCTATGCCGCTGGGCATGCACTTGCCGCCAGAGAGCAAGACCTCGATAAGCCGGCCTGCGCCGTAGAGCTGATTCATGCCTTCTCCCTCGTGCATGATGATCTTCCGGCGATGGATGACGATGATCTTCGCCGCGGAAAGCCGTCCTGTCACAAGGCCTTCGACGAAGCGACCGCGATTCTTGCAGGCGATGCGCTGCAGACCCTGGCCTTTGAAGTTCTGAGCGATCCGAAGTGGGATCAACAACCACCGACATTGCGACTGGAAATGGTGCGCACGCTCGCCTCTGCCGCGGGCTCGCTGGGACTCGCGGGCGGTCAGGTTATGGATCTCAATCTGGATTCGTCAAGTGCGACTCTTGAAACACTGGCGGCCATGCATCAGCGTAAAACGGGAACCCTGATCGAGGCCGCAGTTCACCTGGGCGGGCTTTGCGCTACCGATGATCCCGAGATTCTTGCTCGCCTTGAGAATTATGCCGGGCCGCTGGGTCTTGCTTTCCAGGTGATCGATGATGTTCTGGACGGAACTGCTGACACAGGCACACTTGGAAAACCCGCCGGTGCAGATCAGGAAAGGGGTCAACCGACCTTTCTTAGCGTCCTGGGGGAACAGGCGGCACGCCGGTACGCCCGGGACCTTAAGGATCAGGCCATCAGCGCGCTTGACGGCACTGAACTTGACGCTACACTGCTCGTCGCCCTTGCGCATTTCACCGTGGAACGGTCCCACTAGTGCCTGGCAATCACAGAAGGCATTATCATCAGGGACTGTTCTCAATCTGACCGGGCCGCCGGCATTTACATCGTATGACCGTGTCGTCTGATTCTCCGCTGCTCGATACCATCGACTCACCGGCTGATCTTCGCCAGCTTGCTGAAAAGGATCTTAAGCCGCTCGCCGACGAGTTGCGCCATTTTCTGATTGATGTGACCTCAGAAACTGGCGGGCATCTTGCTCCGGGGCTTGGCGCCATCGAACTTACAGTAGCCCTGCATTATGTCTTTAACACGCCCAACGACCGCCTGGTCTGGGATATTGGTCATCAGGCCTACCCGCACAAGATTCTCACCGGTCGGCGTCGTGAGATGCGGACAATCCGCAAAGCCGGTGGCCTCTCCGGTTTTCTGAAAAGAAGCGAGAGCGAGTACGACAGTTTCGGCGCAGGGCATTCGAGCACATCGATCAGTGCGGCGCTGGGTATGGCTGTCTCCGCCAGACTGCATCAGCATAAACGTGAGGTGGTTGCCATTATTGGCGATGGCGCACTTACGGCCGGCCAGGCGATGGAGGCGCTCTATAACGCGGGGGATATGGATGCAGATCTTCTCGTGATTCTGAACGACAACGAAATGTCGATATCTCGAAATGTCGGGGCAATGTCGAACTACCTTGCCCGCATTCTTTCCGGCAGAGCCTACACCAGTGTGCGTGAAGGAAGCAAAACGGTCCTCGGTACTGCGCCGCCCGTGCGGGCCTTTGCCCGGCGCTGGGAGGAACACCTCAAAGGGATGGTCATGCCCAGCACGCTGTTCGAGGAGCTTGGCTTCAATTACATCGGCCCGATTGACGGGCATGACATTCATACGCTGGTGGCCACCCTGCAGAATATGAAGGCCATGAACGGGCCGCGCTTTTTACACATTGTGACCCAGAAGGGTAAAGGCTTTGAGCCGGCCGAGGGCGAACCGATCGCTTTTCACGGAGTGGGACCTTTTGATCCCAGCACCGGAAAAGTGGAAAAAAAGTCAGGCAAACGAACCTATACCCAGGTGTTCGGTGACTGGCTGTGTGATATGGCGCAGACTGATGATCGGCTGATCGTTATCACGCCCGCGATGCGGGAGGGCTCGGGACTGGTGCGGTTTTCGGAACAGTATCCTGATCGATACTTCGATGTCGGAATTGCCGAACAGCATGCGCTGACCTTTGCCGCCGGTACCGCCTGTGACGGACTCAAGCCCGTGGTCGCGATTTATTCGACCTTTCTGCAGCGGGCCTATGATCAGTTGATTCACGACATCAGTGTGCAGCACCTCGACGTGACGCTTGCTATCGACCGGGCGGGGATTGTCGGCGCCGATGGCCCGACCCATCAGGGGACATTTGATCTCAGTTTCCTGCGGTGCATTCCCGGTATGGTGATTTTCGCACCATCGGATGAGGCGGAATGCCGGGATATGCTCTGCAGCGCCTTTTTGCATGAGGGGCCGGCGGCAGTCAGATACCCGCGCGGGTCCGGGTCCGGTGCAGTCGAATCAGCGAAGATGAGCTGTATCCCGATTGGGAAGGCCGAGATACGCCGCAAGGGTGAGGGCGTTGCCCTGCTCGCTTTCGGCACAATGCTCGCACCGGCACTTCAAGCAGCGCAAACCCTCAACGCCACAGTGGTTAATATGCGTAGCGTCAAGCCGCTGGATGTGAGCCTCATTCTGGAGATTGCGGAGTCGCACGAATTGCTGGTCACCATTGAGGAGAACACCACGCTGGGTGGCGCGGGTGCCGGCGTTTCGGAAGTCCTGTCAGGTGCCGGCTGTGAGACCCCATTGATGATCCTGGGCCTGCCTGATCAGCATGTCGAGCAAGGTGATCCTGCAGAAGTCCTGGCGCATTGCGGGCTGGATGCCACGGGAATCTGCAGAGCGGTTCAGCACCGGCGACCGCTTCGGTCAGTGGCTTCACGCTCCGGCGCATAAAGTGCGATAAAATTTCACCGATTTGACCAGCTCGCCCGCCAACGCCAACATGCTAGAAGCCAACACCGCCGCTCAGACCGGCGCTGGGATCGCTGATGTTCAGGGCAGTCCTGACACGCGAAACATCAGGATCGACAAGGTCGGTGTCAAAAACCTGCGACACCCGGTACGCATTCAGGACCGTAACGGACTGGAGCAGCATACGGTCGCCACGTTCAGCATGTATGTGGAGTTGCCCCACAACTTCAAGGGGACACACATGTCCCGCTTTGTCGAGATTCTGAGCCGCCACGAACGGGAAATCTCGGTGCGCTCTTTTCGGTCCATCCTGCAGGAGACGCGGGACCATCTGGATGCCGGGACCAGTCATATTGAGATGTCTTTCCCGTTTTTCCTGGAAAAAGCGGCGCCCGTGACCGGGGTCAAGAGCCTGATGGACTATCAGGTCACCTTCATTGGTGAAGTGGCCGAGGACGCGATCTCGACTGAGGTCCGGGTCGTCGTGCCCGTCACAAGCCTGTGTCCGTGCTCAAAGGAGATTTCTGACTACGGTGCCCACAACCAGCGCTCGCACGTGACGGTAAGCGTCGGCGCCCGGGCCTTCATCTGGATCGAGGAAATGATCGATATCGTCGAAGAAGAGGCAAGCTGTGAACTGTATGGTCTCCTGAAGCGTCCTGACGAAAAATACGTGACCGAAAAAGCTTACGAGAATCCAAAATTTGTAGAGGATTTGGTACGCGATGTAGCCAGCCGTTTCAACCAGGATGAGCGTATCGAGCGCTATGTCGTCGAAGCCGAGAATTTTGAGTCCATCCACAACCACTCGGCCTACGCCCAGATTACCTTCAATCAGGATTCCTGACGCGATCCGCGCCGGGCGGCATCCGCCGTCTTGTCAGCATGCGAATCGGCATTGACCTTGGCGGCACCAAGACAGAAGTTGCGCTGGTGGATAGCGGTGGAAGCGTTGTCGCCCGCGAGCGCCGTGCCACTCCCAGGGACGGCGGCTACTTGGCGATCCTCGAACTTATCGTCTCGCTGACGCACGATCTTGAGCGACGGGCAGGAGGCCATTGCTCTGTCGGTGTTGCCGCGCCGGGTGCGGTTGATTCCAAAGGCCGCATCAAGAACTCCAATACGCAGTGCCTGATCGGCGAGCCTTTCCAGCGCGATCTTGAAACCCGCTTGTCCCGGCCCATCCGCGTCGAAAATGACGCCAACTGCTTCGCCCTTGCCGAGGCGCTTTTCGGAGCCGGTCAGGACATGTCCAGTGTTTTCGGTGTCATCATGGGAACCGGCGTTGGCGGAGGAATGGTCATCGGGAAAACCCTGCATACCGGGCTGCAGCATATTGCGGGGGAGTGGGGTCACAATTCGCTCGATCCTGATGGACCACCCTGCTATTGTGGACAACGCGGCTGCATTGAGACCTACCTGTCCGGTCCGGGATTTCTGGCTGATTACCAGCGCCTGGGTGGGGTATCAGCCAAGACGCCCGAGGCGGTCGTTTCGCAGTCTGATGCGGGAGACCCGGTCGCCGGACAGGCGCTCAACAATCTGCTGGACCGCTTTGGCAGAGCACTGGCGGGCGTGATCAATATCCTGGACCCGCATGTCATTGTCCTGGGCGGCGGACTTTCCAACATCAGCCAGTTGTACCAAGTCGGGCCCCGTCACATCGAGAAGTACGTGTTTAACCCCGTTCTGCAGACGCCGCTGCGACACAATTTCAATGGCGACAGCGCGGGCGTCCTCGGCGCTGCGCGCCTTTGGGATGCTTAACCGCCCTTCGGCCAGGTATCGGACAAGCGGTATCCGGCTGGCCAGGGATCAAGCGGATCCAACATGTGCTGGTGCGTGCCGGTAACCCAGGCGCGGCCGGCGAGTGAGGGTACTACCGCTGGCTGACCCTTCCCGACTTCAGCCAGTTCTTCTATCTGGCAATCAAAACGCGAGCCGATAATGGATTCGCCGATGAACCGCTCCCTGGGCTGCAGCAGACCCCGCGCAAAGAGCGTCGCCAGGCGTGCGCTGCAACCCGTTCCACAGGGAGACCGGTCCAGCTTGCCCGGCTGAATGACCACGGTATGACGACCAAGCAAAACCCCCTCCTCCCGTACCGGCGGACAGGTCAGCATACAAAAAGAAAGATGTGACCAGACGGGGTTATCGGGGTGGGTAAAACCCAACTGCTCGTTAGCTGCCCGGGTAACCCGTCGACCACACTGCACCAGGTCATAGGCCTCGTCCGCAGTCACAGCGAAGCCAAGCGAAGCCGCATCAATCAGGCAGAAACTATCTCCGCCATACGCCGTATCCACCGTGACCGTACCCACGCCCTCAATTTCGAGTACCGCATCAAGCCGGTCAACAAAAGACGGCACGTTCTGAATTCTGACTTTCGTGACCGCACCATCCCGACAAGTTGCCGTAGCCTTGACGAGTCCTCCCGGAGCCTCCAGGTGAATCACCGTTTCCGGTTCCTGCATGGGCAGAATACCGGTCTCAAGCAATACGGTGGTCACACAGATCGCGTTCGACCCGGACATCGGCGGAAAGAAAGTAGGCTCCATGATGATAAAGGCGGCGTCTGCATTCGGGTCCACCGGCGGCACCAGCAGGTTGGCATGCCGGAATACGCCTCCGCGCGGCTCGTTCAGCAGAAAATCTCGCAGATCACTGTCACCTTCCAGCGCCCGTGACTGAGCCCATAATGTGTCCCCGGGGGGCGGGTTGACCCCGCCGATGATCACGTCGCCAACCTCCCCTTCGGCATGTGCGCTCACGACCTGAATATTCCGACGACTCCTCACAGTGGTCTATCTCCTATTTACATTCTTCGTTCGAATCTTCAGCCCGTACAACTGCGGCCATAAACTATAAAGGCGGCTCAAGGTGACGCTCAGACCACCACGCCCCGTCCGGGCCCGCCCATTGGAAGGTCGCGAGATCGATCCGGCCGTGGCTGTCAAAGACGATGCCCTCACTTTTGAGCCTTCGGTATTGTTCCGTGTCTTTATTACCATCTGACCGAACGCTGATCTCGCCGCGGCTGTTGATCACCCGTTGCCAGGGCACATCATCTGATGACACTGCGGCCATGGCATAGCCAACCTGACGGGCCGAACAGCCGCAAAGCCGGGCGATCTGCCCGTAGGTCCCCACCTGCCCCTTTGGGATGGCTTTCACCAATTCGTAGATGGCCCGGTAAAGCCCGCTCACGGTTCCTGGGGCTTAGGCGGTGACCTGCAGTCCATCCTCACCAAAGCGGATTTTCGCAAGCGTAATGATAGGGACCTCGACATCAACCAAGACATCGCGGCCCCCTTCTTCGGGTTTTTCAATGACACACCCGATGCCGCACAACTCAGCGCCGCTTTCCCCAACCAGTTTCGCCAGAGCGGTCAGCGTCGCACCCGTTGCCAGAAAGTCATCAATAATCAATACCCGGTCCTGCACTTTCAGAAAGCGCCGGTCCACCATCAGCTCGGAGGAAATGCCGCGGGTGCGGCTGATGGCCTCGGCGACATAATAGGTGCCTGTCATGGTGCGGGAATGGCTCTTGCGGGCATAGATCATCTGCGCCCCGAACTGCTCGGCTACGTGCAGGGCCACCGGAATGCCACTCACCTCCGCCGTGAGCACCCGGGTGATCCGACGTACCCCTGCTGCAAGAAAGCCCTCGTGAATGGCCTTGGCCATACGCCAGGTGAACTGCGGATC
Organism: Proteobacteria bacterium UBA2133; assembly: GCA_002327725.1. Taxonomy (GTDB): domain Bacteria; phylum Pseudomonadota; class Gammaproteobacteria; order Arenicellales; family UBA868; genus UBA868. The sequence goes on along the minus strand of DCXP01000001.1, from coordinate 53,899 downwards.
AACCTGATGGTTGAGAAAGCTGTCTACTTTGACAATGCCGCCGCCGACATGCTCTCCCTCGTCGAGAATTCTCTGAACCAGTTCCTGCATCCTGTCTCCTGTGGAATCCGGCAGATGCTAGCACGCCAGCCGGTGGTGGTCACCGCGTACGTAAACCGCCCGCTCCGATGAGAAGATTCAGGGGACTTTGCAAATGGGCCGGCTAGGAGGAGGCGTTGCTCAGTTTCTGAAGCAGTTCAGCAAGTGTATCTCCAATTAAGGCAAGCTGGTCCGGACTCGACAGGCGGTGATCTCCGTCTTTTAGTAACTGAACCCGGACATCCGTTGTCTCCAGCTTCTCAGACAGGTGGAGCGCGGTCCGCCACGGCACTTCGTTATCCTCGCAGCCCTGCAGGAGCCTGACCGGCACCCGGATATCCAGCGGCTCATCCAGCAGGCAGCACTGCTCCCCGTCATCGATGAATGATTGCGTCAGAATATAGCCGTCCGGATCGTACTCACTGGTCACGGTGACCTGACCGTTCTGATCGAGCGACCGTCGCTGGTCGGGCGTTAGTTCTTTTGAAATCAGATCGCGGGTGAAATCGGGTGCTGCGGCAATGCCCAGCAGGCCCCTGACGCGACGACCCAGTGCCAACGCTGCACGCAGCATAATCCAGCCTCCCATGCTGGAGCCAACAAGAATGCACGGTCCCTCGGTGAACGCCTGGATCACCTCGAGCGCGTCTTCTGTCCACTGGCCGATGGTGCCGTTTTCAAAACGCCCGCCGGATTGGCCATGGCCTGAGTAGTCAAAGCGCAGGAACGCCCGCCCTCTTTGTGCACACCAGTCGGACAGGTATTGGGCTTTGGTACCTTCCATGTCCGAACGAAAGCCGCCCAGGAAAATAATCCATGGCGGTTCTCCGGCCTGTGGTCTTGCGACAAGCGAATAGCCCCGGTCAGTCTCTAGAAATAGACCATCATCATTCACGCTCGGCTCCTGTCGCTTAAATCATTGTGTCTTTCGGACTCTTGCAGACCGCGAAATCCCGGCCCGATACCGGGGGTCATCCTACTTCAAGCCGAGATTGACAGACGGATGAATGCGAACTGCGGCTCACGCAGGCGGCAAAACCATCGGGAAACAGCCTGGATTTTTGAAATAAGTTGACGTTTACGTAAACGTCAATCTAGAATTCCGATGTCGTTTCCCGAAGGCTCCATTTATGCTGAATTCTGCGCCAACCCCTCCCGGACTGGATTTTCATCTTGGAGAAACCGTCGACCTGCTCCGCGAGAACGTAACCCAGTTCGCCGCCCGGGAAATCGCGCCCAGAGCGGCGGATATCGACCGCGAGAATACCTTTCCCCAGGATCTTTGGCAGCGACTGGGTGAACTTGGACTGCTGGGCGTCACCATCGACCCCGCCTTCGGCGGTGCCGGTATGGGTTATCTCGAACATACGGTGGCGATGGAGGAGATCAGCCGTGCGTCCGGGTCAGTCGGCCTTTCTTATGGTGCGCACTCCAACCTGTGCGTGAACCAGATTTTCCGCAACGGCTCCGATGCCCAGAAGGCACGATTTCTTCCTGACCTCGTCAGCGGTACCAAGGTGGGCGCGCTTGCGATGAGCGAGCACAATGCCGGCTCCGATGTTGTCAGCATGCAGCTTCGCGCTGAAAAACACGGCGATCACTATGTTCTCAACGGCAGTAAGATGTGGATCACCAACGGACCGGACGCCGACACGCTGGTGGTTTACGCAAAGACCGACCCGTCGGCCGGCTCACACGGCATCACCGCATTCATTATTGAAAAAGACCTTGATGGCTTTTCAACCGGCCCCAAGCTCGACAAGCTCGGCATGCGCGGCTCCAACACCTGTGAACTGATTTTTCAGGACTGCCCGGTACCTCAAGACCGGGTACTGGGCGCAGAAAACAAAGGGGTGGGCGTGCTGATGAGCGGTCTTGACTATGAGCGGGTTGTCCTTTCAGGAGGGCCGCTGGGTCTGATGCAGGCCTGTCTCGACATTGTGCTGCCCTATGTCCACAATCGCAGGCAATTCGGACAGGCCATCGGTACCTTTCAGATAGTCCAGGCGAAACTTGCAGACATGTACACCACGCTCAACGCCTGCCGGGCCTACGTTTACGCTGTGGCGCAGGCTTGCGATCGCGGCCTGACGGCCCGAAAGGATGCTGCCGGCGCCATTCTGTATAGTGCTGAACGTGCCACCCAGATGGCGCTCGACGCCATTCAGCTTCTGGGAGGCTCCGGCTATGTTAACGAGCATGCCACCGGCCGACTGCTGAGGGATGCAAAACTTTATGAAATCGGTGCGGGCACCAGCGAAATACGACGGATGCTGATCGGCCGCGAACTGTTCAAGGACAGCACCTAGAGGAAAGCCATGATGCAGGATGACCCTATTGTTATTACCGGTGCGGCGCGCACCCCGATCGGCAGTTTCCAGGGCAGCCTTGCCCCGGTATCCGCCCCCGAACTCGGTGCAGCGGCAGTCGCCGCTGCCCTCGAGCGGTCGGCCGTCACACCCGAGTCCATAGACGAGGTCATCATGGGTTGTGTCCTGCCTGCCGGACTTCGCCAGGCCCCCGCCCGCCAGGCAGCACTGGGGGCCGGCCTGCCGTTGGCTACGCCCTGTACGACCGTGAACAAAATGTGTGGCTCGGGGATGAAGACCACGATGCTTGCTCATGACCACATTCTTGCCGGCAGTGGCCGGATTGTCATGGCCGGCGGGCTTGAGAGTATGAGCAACGCCCCTTACCTGCTGCCCAAGGCCCGCGGCGGCTACCGTTTGGGTAATGGAGAACTGCTCGATCATATGTTCGTGGATGGTGTGGAAGACGCCTACGAACCCGGCAAACTCATGGGCCACTTTGCTGAGGACTGCGCCCAGCGATACGGTTTCAGCCGGGAGGATCAGGATGATTTTGCGATTGAATCGCTGACCCGCGCGACCGAGGCCATCGAGAACGGTGCTTTTCGCGATGAAATCATCAGCGTTGCCGTCAACACCCGCAAAGAGACGGTGACGGTTGACACTGACGAACAGCCTCTCACTGCCAATATTGAGAAGATTCCATATCTGAAACCGGCCTTCCAGAAGGATGGGACCGTCACCCCGGCGAATTCCAGTTCCATCTCGGACGGGGCGGCCGCACTGGTGATGATGAGACTCTCGGATGCAGAAAAAGGCGGGCATGTTCCCCTGGCGCGGGTACTCGGCCACGCCAGTTTTGCCCAGGAGCCGGGCTGGTTTACCACAGCGCCCGTTTTTGCAATCCGCAAACTGCTCGAATCGCTGCAGTGGGATGTCTCCATGGTCGACCTTTTTGAGGTGAATGAAGCATTTGCGGTCGTTGCAATGGCCGCGATGAAGGACCTTGGGATTCCGCATGAAAAACTGAACGTGCATGGAGGTGCCTGCGCGCTGGGACATCCGGTGGGGGCCTCGGGTGCGCGCATCATTGTCACGCTGCTGCACGCGCTTGAGCGCTACGGTCTCAAGCGCGGTGTTGCGTCACTGTGCATCGGCGGCGGCGAGGCCACTGCCATGGCATTTGAGCGGATCCGCTGAGCCCATTCGCACCTGAAACCCGAGGAACGAGCGCAGCTTATGGCAGAATCCATTGAGTTTTTCTTCGACTTTGCCTCCCCCTACGGCTACCTCGCCAGCGAACGGATCGAGGCGACCGCTGAAAAGCACGGCCGGTCTGTCGTGTGGCGGCCGTTTCTGGTCGGCGCCGCAATGAAGGTCAGTGAGCGAAAACCGCTGGTTTCGATTCCCCTGGTCGGAGATTACGCGGTCCACGACGTGAAACGGTTTGCACGCTACTGGAACATCCCCTTCACTATTCCCAGTCATTGGCCAGTTGCTACGGTGAACGCCTGCCGCGCCTTCTATCTTCTTGAGGAGACCGATCACAGCGCGGCGAGACAACTTGCGCAGGCCCTGTACCGGGCCTACTTTTGTGATGATCGCGATATCTCTGACAGCGAAACCGTTATTGCGGTCGCCTCCGGGCTTGGGCACGATCCGGCACAGCTTGCCAACGGCATTCAATCCGACGGCATCAAGCAGAAGGTGCGCACCGTAAACGATCAGGCCCTGGCCCGGGGCGTCTTCGGCTCACCCTTCATCATTGTCGACTCGGAGTCTTTCTGGGGCGCGGACCGGCTGGAGCAGGTCGATCACTGGCTCTCACGCGGCGGCTGGTAAGGTCTGGCAGGAAATTTAATGGGCGACTTTAGCAGCCGCATCGATACCGCTTCGCCTGATTTCGCGGCCAACCGCGATGTCATGCTGGCGAAGACCGCCGCACTGGCTGACGCGATAGCGAAAGTCACCCAGGGCGGCCGTGAGAAGGATCGGGAGCGACACACCGCACGAGGCAAACTGCTGCCCCGCGGGCGCATTGAAAAGTTACTGGACCCTGGCAGCGGTTTCCTGGAGCTTTCCCAACTGGCCGGGTGGGATCTCTACGATGACGAGGTTCCCTGCGGAGGAATCATCACGGGAGTGGGTCAGATTCACGGCCGCGACTGCATGCTTGTGGTCAATGACGCCACTGTCAAAGGCGGCACCTACTACCCGATTACGGTCAAAAAACATCTCAGAGCGCAAGCCATAGCTGCAGAGAACCGCCTCCCCTGTATCTACCTGGTTGATTCCGGGGGTGCCTATCTGCCGAGACAGGATGAGGTGTTCCCCGATCGGGAGCATTTCGGCCGCATCTTTTTCAACCAGGCCAATATGTCTGCCGCCGGAATTCCCCAGATTGCAGTGGTGATGGGTTCCTGCACTGCGGGCGGCGCCTACGTGCCGGCGATGTCCGACCAGGCCGTCATCGTCCGTCGTCAGGGGACCATTTTTCTGGGCGGGCCGCCACTGGTAAAGGCGGCGACCGGTGAGGAAGTCAGCGCCGAGGCGCTCGGCGGTGCCGATGTACACACACGGATCTCAGGGGTGGCCGATTATCTGGCACAGGACGATGATCACGCCCTGACCCTGACCCGGGAGATTGTCTCTCACCTTAATCTGCCGGCCGCAACAACACCCGGCGAAGTTCCCTCATCACCGCGATATGGCGTTGAGGAGCTTTATGGAATTATTCCGTCTGACCCCAGGCTGCCCTTTGATATCCGGGAAGTCATCTGCCGGATTGTCGACGGCAGCGACTTTCAGGAATTCAAAGCCCGCTACGGGAAGACATTGGTATGCGCCTTCAGCCGTATCAACGGATACCCGCTCGGCATCATCGCCAACAACGGTATTCTTTTTTCGGAATCGGCACTCAAAGGAGCACACTTTATCGAGCTCTGCACCCAGCGGGGCATACCACTTCTGTTTCTACAGAACATCACCGGTTTTATGGTCGGCAGCCGCTATGAGCATGGCGGCATTGCGCGGGATGGGGCGAAACTGGTAAACGCGGTTGCCTGTGCCAAAGTGCCTAAACTGACCGTTATCGTTGGCGGCAGTTTCGGAGCCGGCAATTACGGTATGTGCGGCCGAGCCTACGACCCGCGCTTTTTGTGGATGTGGCCCAATGCCCGTATCTCGGTAATGGGAGGCGACACTGCAGCACAGGTGCTGTCTCAGGTCCGTCGCGATCGCATGCAAAAAGCAGGGCGTGACTGGCCGGTTGGGGACGAAAAAGTTTTTCGCGAGGCTATCAGCGACCAGTATGACGAGCAGGGGCATCCGTTCTATGCAAGTGCCCGACTCTGGGACGATGGCATCATAGATCCCGCCCACACCCGCAGAATTCTGTCGCTGGCGCTCGCCACGGTTCATAATCCCCCGATCGCCAAAACGGAGTTTGGCGTGTTTCGCATGTAAGGCGATTAGAATATTGGGCCCATCGGACCCGCCCGCGACCCTCATGCAGCAGACTTCCATCTCCAGAAGGCCCACCCAGCAGGTCCGGGTAGGCCATGTCCTGGTGGGCGGCAATGCACCCATTGTCGTGCAGTCGATGACCAACACCGACACCGCGGATGTGGTTGCCACGGTCCGGCAGGTCATTGCGCTCGCAGAGGCTGGGTCCGAGATCGTACGGATCACCGTAAACAACGAAGCGGCCGCCCGGGCGGTTTCGAAAATTCGTGAGCAATTGGACTCGGCTGGCTGTCCGGTGCCTCTGGTCGGCGACTTTCATTACAACGGCCATACCCTGCTGCAGGATTTCAGTGACTGCGCCGATGCACTCGATAAGTACCGGATCAACCCGGGCAACGTAGGTCAGGGTGAAAAACGCGACGCCCGCTTCTGCCAGATGATCGAGCAGGCCTGCCGCCGGAATAAACCGGTGCGCATTGGTGTGAACTGGGGGTCACTCGATCCACAACTGCTTGCACAGAAACTGGACGAAAATGCAGCCCTGGCAACCCCGCGTCCGCTTGAGGCGATCACCCGGGAGGCGCTCGTGGATTCTGTGATCAACAGTGCATCGCTGGCCCAACGCGAAGGCCTGCGGCCTGACCAGATCATTCTCTCTGCCAAAGTCAGCGCAGTGCCTGAACTGGTCGCGGTATACCAACAGCTCGCCGAACGTTCGGACCTCGCCTTGCACCTCGGGCTCACGGAAGCCGGCATGGCGGACAAAGGCGTCGTCTCTTCTACTGCGGGGCTTGCACTGGCGCTGCATATGGGCATCGGCGACACCATCAGGGTGTCCCTGACGCCCCAGCCCGGAGAAAGCCGCACCCGCGAGGTCCGTATCGCGCAGGAAGTCCTCCAGTCACTGGGACTTCGCAATTTCAGTCCGCAGGTCACCGCCTGTCCCGGGTGCGGGCGCACCAGCAGCGACTTTTTCCAACATCTTGCCGGCGCGGTTCAGGAACACCTTCGGCAGCGGATGAGCGACTGGAAAACACAGTATCCGGGCGCACAAACGCTGTCCGTTGCAGTCATGGGGTGCGTCGTCAACGGTCCCGGGGAAAGCCGCCACGCGGATATCGGCATCAGCTTGCCGGGCACCGGGGAAAAGCCGGTCGCGCCGGTCTTTCAGGACGGGCAAAAGATCTGCACCCTGCGCGGCGACGATATCGCAACGCAGTTCATTGCGCTCGTCGAGGCTTATGTGAAGCAACGCTTCAGTGCTGAAAAAAACGACCTTGGCCCGCAACCCCTTTCGCGCACCGGCTGATCCATTGTGGGTTGGGCAGTGAAGGCTCAGTCCGCGAAGCGCTGAAACACCAGTGTCGCGTTGGTGCCCCCGAATCCGAAACTGTTGGACATGACGGTATTGAGATCCGGGGCATCGGTCGTGGAACGCACAATTGGATAACCCAGCGCCTTGGGATCAAGGTTTTCAATATTGGCCGACGCCGCCATGAAATTTCCGCCGAGCATGATCAGGGAGTAGATCGCCTCGTTGACACCCGCCGCGCCCAAGGCGTGACCCGTGAGCGACTTGGTCGCACTCAGCGCGGGCAGGTGATCGCCAAATACGGTGCGAATGGCCTCCAGCTCCTGAATGTCGCCGACCGGGGTGCTGGTCCCGTGCGTATTGATGTAATCGATTGATCCCGAGACTCCTTCCACGGCCTGCTGCATACAGCGAACAGCCCCCTCACCCGAAGGCTGGACCATGTCAAACCCGTCACTGCTGGCACCATAACCCACAAGTTCCGCCAGAATCGGTGCACCACGGCCCTTGGCGTGCTCCAGCGCCTCGAGCACCAGCACCCCGCCGCCGCCGGAGATGACAAATCCATCGCGATTGACATCATAGGTTCGGGAGGCCGTCTGGGGTGTTTCGTTGTAGCGAGACGACATTGCCCCCATGGCATCAAACAGCACCGATGTGGTCCAGTGCAATTCTTCACCGCCACCGGCAAAAACAATGTCCTGCTTGCCCATCTGGATCAGTTCCATTCCGTGGCCGATGCAGTGCGCGCTGGTCGAGCAGGCTGAACTGATCGAATACGAGACCCCTTTGATGGCAAAGGTGGTGCTGAGACAGGCCGAATTGGTACTCGACATGGTCCGGGTGACCATATACGGTCCGACCCGTTTTACCCCTTTTTCGCGAAGGAGATCCGCCGCCGCCACGATGTTTTCCGGGGAACCGCCGCCGCTGCCGACGACAAGCCCGGTCCGGGGATTTGAGATCTCGGCCTCGGCAAGACCGGAATACGCGATCGCTTGACGCATCGCGACATAATTGTAGGCGGCTGAGGCGCCCATGAAGCGTCTCAGCTTGCGGTCAATCTCGGCTTCAAGATCGATGTCGATGCTGCCATGTACCTGGGAACGAAAACCCAGGTCACGGTACTCATCCGCAAAAACGATTCCTGATTGCGCCCCACGTAGAGAAGCTTCCACTTCGGCACAGTTGTTGCCGATGCTGCTGACGATTCCCATGCCGGTGACGACAACCCGTCTCATGTGATGGTCCCTCCGTTGTCTGCAGTAAACAAACCTACACGAAGATCTTTCCCGGTATAAATTGTCCGATCATCGACCTCGACAGTTCCATCAGCGATTCCCATATGTAGCCGACGCATCACGACGCGCTTGAGCGATACCCGATAGCGTACCAACTGGCAGTCAGGTGTGACCTGCCCGGTGAACCGGATTTCCCCGGAGCCCAGGGCCCGGCCGTGTCCTTGCCCCCCCTTCCAGCCCAGGAAGAAGCCGACCAGTTGCCAAAGTGCATCGACACCAAGGCATCCCGGCATCACCGGGTCGTTTTCAAAATGACACTGGAAAAACCAAAGATTCGGATTCAGATCGAGTTCGGCGACAATCTCACCCTTGCCGTATTCTCCACCTTCATCGGAGATCCGGACAATGCGATCAATCATGAGCATCGGCGGCAGTGGAAGTTGCGCGTTACCGGGGCCAAACATCCGCCCATGGCCGCAGTCCAGCAGCTGCTCATTTGAGAAACTTTCCTGCATGAAATCTGTCTGGTGAAATGAACGGGGCCGTACGTTTGCACGCCGGCTGCTGACAGGTTTGAAAATGTAATTATAGCGAGTCCCCTGACGGGGCACAGAATCGCTATGTTTACGCTTCCTCAACGATCAGCACGTGCAGACGCCGAGGCCCGTGCGCCCCATATTGAATGGTCTGCTCAATATCGCCGGTTTTTGAAGGTCCGGTAATCAAATTCACTGCGCGCGCTGCAGCCGTTCCCGTGGTACGCAGCATTGCCCACAGGTCTTCCATATGGCGCACAATTCGGCGGCTGTCGACGATGATCACGTGATTATCCGGCAGGTAATTCTGCGAGGTAGGCGCTGCAGGACCTGAGCACATCACAAGCGTACCGGTCTCCGCCACGGCTGCAAACGCTTCAGTCAAGGCAACTTTGGTGTCTTTATCGGCACACTTGCGATAAACAAACACCTGATCTGACCAGCGTGTCGCATCCAGTAACGGGCCAACGCCTGTATGCCATTGCGTATCCAGACCCAAACCTGTCAGATGTCTTACCACAGCCGCCTCGATACCGTCTTTGCGGATTCGCTCATAAGTGCCGTGCACGGCCACGTGCTTCTGACAAAATCGGGTCAACAGGTCATCATCAAAATAGGGTTGTACCTGAGGAGCTGAATCCTGAATACGGGACTTTAGTTCCTCCAGGCGCCGCGGTGTCCTGGGGTCGCCTGCCGCCAGCGACTTACGGATGGTTCCGAGGATTTCTTCGCGAGCCTGCGTCATGGCCTGGCCTTGCGGGCATGCCATTGCCGGAGAAACGAGCGCCGCGCGGGAACCGGCAAATCCCGACTGTCGGTCCAGCCGCCCACCCCGGGCAAGCGTGACAACACGCCCCGGCGTTTTCCAAAGCGGTGCAAGAGCCACAGTGGCAGTGCCATTATCCCCTGATACAGCCGCGGGCGACGGGCCAGCCAGGCCCACGCGCTGAGCAGGAACCGCCCGGACACTGAGGTCAGCCGGCGGTCATGCTGTTCAAGGCGATGCTTGAGCAGCAGATCCGAAAGCGGAATGCGTACGGGACACACTTCCTTACATCTGCCGTTCAGGGTACACGCGTTGGGCAGATCAAGTGACTGATCAAAACCATTGAGTAATGGGGTCAGGACCGCTCCCATAGGTCCCGAGTAAACCCATCCGTAAGCATGCCCCCCGATTACACCATAGACCGGGCAATGATTCAGACAGGCGCCACAGCGGATACAGCGGAGCATCGGCTGGTACTGTCCTCCAAGCAGGCGTGAGCGGCCGTTATCCAGCAGCACCACGTGATACGCCTCAGGACCTTCCGTATCGTCATGACGACGCGGGCCTGAATAAAGGGAGGTATACGCCGAGAACTCCTGGCCGGTTGCACTTCTTCCCAGCACCCGCAGCAGCACCGAAAGATCGTCCAGGGACGGAATGACTCTTTCGATACCGGCGGTGACGATGTGCACGCGTGGCAAACAACTCGTCAAATCACCGTTACCCTCGTTGGTCACGATCACGTTGGCCCCCGTCTCGGCGACCAGAAAATTGGCTCCCGTGATGCCGACATCCGCCGTCACAAAGCGCTCACGAAGTACGCTGCGCGCCTCGTTGACCAGGGCCTCCCGCTGTGTGACCCGGTCGGTATATCCGAGCGGACTGTGATGCTTGTGGAAAAGGTCCGTGATCTGCTCCCGGGTCTTGTGTACTGCTGGAGCAATAATATGACTGGGCGCTTCTCCCGCCAGTTGCACGATGTACTCGCCAAGGTCAGTCTCGACAACCGTCATCCCGGCTGCCTCCAGCGCCGGATTGAGGTTCATTTCTTCGGAGACCATCGATTTTCCCTTGGTGACGGTCCTGGCGCCCGCATCGGTGCAGATTCGGGCGACAATACGGCACGCCTCATCGGCATCACGCGCCCAGTGCACCTGGCCGCCGCGCTCGATCACTTTCTGTTCGTACAGTTCCAGGTAACCGTCGAGGTTCGCCAGCACGTGATCTTTGATATCACGTGCTGCATCACGGATTGCATCGAATTCCGGTAAGGCATCCACGGCATCCCGGCGGTGGTCAACAAAGCCGCCTCTGGCCTTGGTCAAGGCCCGCTGCAGGCTGATGTCATCAAGGGCTTTTCGGGCGCGCTCCTGAAAGACCACGGGCTGTGAAGCAACCGATGCACTCATGACTCACGCTCTGCTTCGCCGATGGCTGGCCCATTCGCCATGCCGGCAAGCACCTCTGCAATATGAAAGACCTTGATATTCTTTCCCTCTCGGCGAAGCCGTCCGGCAATGTTCAGAAGGCATCCGAGGTCCCCGCCCAGCACCGTATCAGCGTCCGTTTGCACGATCTGCCCGCACTTGTCGCTGACGATGCGCCCGGAAATATCAGGATACTTGACGCTGAAAAGACCTCCAAAGCCGCAACAGACATTGCTGTCTTCCATCTCGCTCAATGTCAGGCCTTTGACACTGGACAGCAGTGTCCGCGGCTGTTTCTGGATACCGAGTTCCCGAAGGCCGGAACAGGAATCGTGGTAGGTGCACACGCCACTGTAGGAGACATCATCCAGGCTGAATTTAAGTTTTTCTGTCAGAAAACTCGTCAATTCCCAGGTTTTGTCAGAGAGATTCTGGGCGCGTCCCGCCCATTGCATGTCATGCCGAAAAAGGGCGGGATACTTGTTGATCAGCGTATCGGCGCAGGAACCCGAGGGTACGACCACATAATCATCCGGATCGAACGACTGGATAACATTTCTGGCGATATCAATCGTGCTGGCCCGGTCACCGCTATTCAGCGCCGGCTGGCCGCAGCAACTTTGCTGACGTGGGACCCGGACGCGACACCCTGCCCGCTCAAGCAAGGCGACCGCGGCAAAAGCAACCTGCGGACGCATCAGGTCAGCAAGACAGGTCACGAACAACCCAACGTTGACGGGCAGCTTGGTTTCGGTTTCAACCACGATGAATCGCTCTCGGACGAACAACATTCACTGTATCATTAAGCCTGCGTTTTCACTATATTCATCGGCGGCCAGGGGCCAATGATTCCGCAACGCTCACGAAAAGGCGTTTTCTTCCTGGACTGACCAGTTTATGCCAACCGTACTCCAGAAGATCCGTTCGCGGCCTGAAGTCCTGCTGCTACTGATGGCGGGTGCCGTGCCCTTGAGTTTTGCAACCTGGCAGGCGCTGCTGAACAATTTTGCAATTGAACGGGCCGCGTTCAGTGGGGCCGAGATGGGTATCCTGCAAAGTCTGCGGGAGGTGCCCGGTTTTGTTGCATTTACCGTGGTGTTTCTGCTTTTCCTGCTTCGCGAGCAGCATATCGCGCTCATATCGCTTGCTTTGCTCGGAATTGGAACGGCGCTGACCGGGCTCTTTCCCACCGTGATCGGCCTGTACCTGACCACCGTGGTGATGTCGGTGGGCTTTCACTATTATGAAACGATCCAGACCTCGCTCTCACTTCAGTGGCTCGAGAAAGACCGGACGGCAGAGATTCTCGGGCGCATTATTGCCGTCGGTGCATTCACATCGATTGTGACCTTTGCGGCGATATGGGCGGCCTTCGATGTGGCCTCGCTCGATTATGTCATTGTCTATGTTCTGGGGGGCGGCGTAACCGTACTGATCGCCCTCATCTGTTGGCTTTTCTTTCCGCACTTTCCCGTCAAGGTGAAGCAGCGCCGGCAACTGGTGCTGCGAAAACGCTACTGGCTCTACTACGCCCTGACCTTTCTCTCGGGTGCCCGTCGGCAGATATTCATCGTGTTCGCCGGGTTCCTGATGGTTGAAAAATTCGGCTACAGCGTCGCCGCCATTTCGGCGCTGTTTCTGGTGAATGCCACGCTGAATATGCTCTTTGCCGCCCGTATTGGGCGCATCATTGGCATGGTCGGCGAGCGAGCTGCACTGGTCTTTGAGTACATCGGCCTGGTGATCGTATTTGTCGCTTATGCTTTCGTTGAGAACGCACACATTGCAGCGGGGTTATACATCGTCGATCACTTCTTTTTCGCACTCGCCATAGCGATCAAAACTTATTTTCAGAAGATTGCAGACCCGGCAGATATCACATCCAGCGCCGGCGTGTCGTTTACCATCAATCATATCGCGGCTGTGGTTCTGCCTGCGGCGCTGGGCGTACTTTGGCTGACCTCTCCGGCTGCAGTATTTCTGGTGGGTGCAGGACTGGCCGGCCTTTCCTTGCTGCTATCGCTGAATATTCCAACGCACCCGGCGCAGGGAAACGAGGTTACGGTGGGGCGTTGGGGTAGTGAGCTGACCGAGGCGATCAAGTTTGGAAAATAGCGTTTTATCCTGGGTACGCTTGTGATCCCGGGTCAAGGCGGTCGAGACGGGTTCGGAACTGTTCCAGCACCTTAGCCACGATCCGGCCTGCTGCCTGATGCACGAACACCTGCCGGCAGCGCACAGTGGCTCAACTCATCGCGGATACGTTTCAGGTCGCGGAGTACCAGCGGCCGAAACGAACGGCCTCCTGAGAGGTGTCGGTCCATCAGATCAGGATGTCAGTGTCGCAAACAGCAGCGGCAGTTTTTCAGGAAGGCGCGTCACTTTATCGACAATCGTATAGCGGCCGGTACCGAAAATCCGGCGGACATAATCGTCTGCATTAGGATCCAGGGTCAGGCAATAGCTTTGTATTCCCTGGCGCTGTAAATCCTCGACCGCTTTGCGGGTATCCTGGCGCAGATGTCGGGGATCGCGCTCGTCTATATCAGCGGGCTCACCATCCGTCACCAGCAGAATCAGTTTCCGCGTTTCACTCTGGCGCTTGAGGTGTGAACCGGCATGCCGCATGGCGGCACCCATCCGGGTGGATAGACCACCGGACATGCCGGCGAGACGCGCCTTCACCCGGTCATCAAAGCGCTCGTGAAAGTCCTTGAAGCGGAAATAGCGCACGTCGTGCCGGCCATCGGAGGCAAATCCATGGATCGCAAAAGCATCACCCACTCCGGTAATGGCGGTCGCCACCAGCGCGCACGCCTCGCGGGTCAGTTCCAGAACGCTCTGGCCACTCTCCTTGACGAGATCTCCCGTCGATTCCGACAGGTCCAGCAATACCACGATGGCAAGGTCCCGGTGTTTGACGACGTGCCGCATCGTCACCCGGGGATTGGGTGTCTCGCCTCTTCGGATCGAGATCATCGCCTCCACCGCGGCATTAAGGTCAATCTCGTCGCCGTCCTCCATGTTGCGCTCACGGGCAACACCTTCGGGCTGCAACAGGTCGATGATCTTGCGAATTCTTGCCGTTACCGGTCGGTGTCTGGTCAGAATCGCATCGATCTCGCCGGGCAAGCCTACCGGCTGGCGCCGTTCATAAACCGTAGCCCAGTCAGGGCGCAGCAGTTGCACCTGATAGTCCCACTCCGGGTAGTGAAAGGGATCTGAGACAGGCTCACTCCCCTCCCGTTCGTTGATGGTGCATGCCTCCTGGTCGAGCCACAATGGCGTGGACAGGCGCCAGATCTCCTGGGCATCGTCTCCGGCGAACTCACAGTCAATTTCATTCGCCATTTCAATTACCGAGACGTTGCGGCGTACCTGAGCCGGTGCCTGATCACGAAGATACCCGCCTTCACTGAAGGCCCGGGCATCGCGTTCCCAGATAATCCGGTTGTCATCGCGGTAAGGTATGCGAATCTTTTCCAGGAGCCGAAGGCTCGGTACTTCACGCCGATCGGCAAAAAGATTGTATAGCCTAAGGCCCAGGTGCCAGGAGAATTCAGGGTTGTCGCGGTTGTGGCCGATCTGCAGATGAAAGTCCCTGATGACCTCGGTAATAGCCTCATCATCGGTCGACACTTCGGCGTCACGCAGCATCAGCGCGATGTGCTCCAAGCTGGCCAAGGTAGGATGTTCGGGTGCATCAGGGTGCGCTTGCGACAACAGCGCCCGCCAAAGCCGTCCCAGACCGGGAAAGGCTTGTGCCGCACAATACTCAACACGTGCATCCTCGGCGATGCCGATAAAGAACATTTGTGCCGGGCTCAATTCCTGAGCACTGATCGCGTGATCGGCATATACAAGATGGGCTGCGCAGTGGGCTGCACAGGCCCGGTACAGTTCGAGCCCGTTGACCGGGCCTGCATCATCGACGGCATCAGGAAGATGCAGAACGCCTGCATCGATAAAGGGCCTGAAACCCGGGACATCCGCCTCCGATGGACGTACAAAGAAATCCCGCGCCCAAAATGCCCGCAGAAAGAAATTCAGCTTGCGCTGGACATCGGTAAACCGCGTGCCCCGCCTTTGCTGGTGCAGCATGGCAATACTGTCCGCTGTCGCAAGATCAAAGTATGCGGCGAGATTTCCGAGATCCCGCCGGTAGGCTCGGGCCCCAAAATCCGCCCAGCGGCGCAAGCCCCCGAGGGTGAGTTTTGAGAGCAGTTCATCGATGTGGGTCAGCATAGGCCGCAAGCCACGGGGGGCCTTGGCGCACAGGCGATGCACAAACTCAAGATACCGGCGCACGAGGCCAATGTCGCCGAGGCGCCTGGCTGCAGCCGGCAGGGTGGCGACCAGCAACGCGATCACGTTACCCGAGGTGATTGAGGAGAGTTTCATGACGGCTTCGAGGGTGTCGGGGAGAATATCCTCCCCCACTTCCTTCACCACAGAGGGCATCTGCTCGAGCCAGAAGCCAACCAGTTCCTGGCTGCGCCCCAGTTCGCAAAGACCTTTTGCCGCCTCGAGGTAGATCTGCAGACCCGCCGGCGACATCTGCCGCGCGGCGTCGCTTAAAAGCGCATCCAGACGGCTCCCCAATTCTGGAGCGCATTCTTCCACAACGGCGCGATAACTGCCGAGATCGATGGTCATCAAGAATTCACCCTGATCTCACCCTGGGGGAAGGCCTGCCACCGTGCTCAGCCAAAGAAGGTATTTACCGCAGCATCCAGGGTATCACGCATATCGGAGTCATCCGTCAGCGGACAGACCAGGCTCATGCTGCAGGCCGCGATCGGCTCTACACCCTTGGCCATCAGTTGTCCTGCGTACACCAGCAGCCGGGTCGAGATACCTTCATCCAGGCCGTGTCCCTTGAGATTGCGTGCACGATGGGCGACTTGAACCAGTTTGGCCGATACTCCGATATCAACGCCTGCCTCGGTCGCCACAATCGTGGCCTCAAGATCCGCCTCGGGGTAGTTGAAATCCAACCCGGCGAAGCGCTGCTTGGTCGACTGCTTCAGGTCCTTCATCAGACTCTGGTAACCCGGGTTGTAGGAAATCACCAGCTGAAAATCAGGGTGCGCAACGATCTGCTCACCCTTTTTATCCAAAGGCAGGGTACGGCGGTGGTCCGTCAGGGGGTGAATCACCACGGTGGTATCCTGACGGGCTTCAACGATCTCATCCAGATAGCAAATGGCACCGATCCGGGCCGCCGTGGTCAAAGGGCCGTCCTGCCAGCGGGTGCCATCCTTGTCCAGCAGAAACCGGCCCACGAGATCGGAGGCCGTCATATCCTCATTACAGGCCACCGTGATCAGGGGTCGGGAGAGCCTGAACGCCATGTACTCGACAAAGCGTGATTTGCCGCACCCGGTCGGGCCCTTGAGCATCACCGGCATTCGGACGCCGTAAGCCGCCTCATAGAGTTCCACCTCACGACCGACCGGCTGGTAGTAGGGCTCGCACTTGACGAGATAGGAATTGGCGTCAGTCATGATTCAGCCATCGGCGCTCAGTCTCAAACAGCGAAAGTGGTCCCTGATGGCCTCTTTATTACAAGTGGCCAAAAAGGTGTTCGGGTGGCAACGCTCAGCAAGGCAGAGTCTCAGCTGGGGCTCGGGGCCCGGTGTATCACCATTGCGGTGCCCTGAGACTGCGCGAAGTTGTCATAACCGATCAGACGCACATGATTGCCCGGATTGGCGGATCGGCAGGCATCTATCTCGGCGAGGACCGTATCGACATCGGTCTCCCCGAACATCGGCAGCTTCCACATATACCAGAACGATGACGTCGCATTTTCTGGCTCCGTATGCTCCACGGCGGGGTTCCAGCCCTTGGACACAATATAGTCAACCTGTGCCCGGATCGCTGCGTCATCGAGCTGCGGAAGGTAGGAAAAAGTTTCGAATTTGCGGCTTTCCGGATCGGAAAGGCGCGAACTGTAGTCTTGCATGTCAGTCATGATAGCGTTCTCGGTAGTGTTGGGTTCGAATCATCAGCGATGGACAACGTCGAGCTTATCGACGGTATCGAACTCAAATTTGATTTCTTTCCAGGTCTCCATGGCGGCGGCCAGTTCGGGACTCGATTCGGTGGCTTTGCGCAGGACGTCACCGCCGCGTTTTTCCAGACCCTCGGCACCGTTGCGGTTACGATCCTCCACACAGGCCTCGAGCGCCACGCGGTTCGCTGCGGCACCGGCTGCGTTACCCCAGGGGTGGCCAAGCGTTCCACCGCCGAACTGGAAGCAGGCATCATCGCCGAAGATCGTTACCAGTGCCGGCATATGCCACACATGGATTCCGCCGGAAGCCACCGGGAAGACGCCTGGCATGGATCCCCAGTCCTGGTCAAAAAAGATTCCCCGCGAGCGGTCTTCCTTGATATGGGAATCCCGCATGAGGTCGATCCAGCCCAGGGTGGCCTCGCGGTCGCCTTCGAGTTTGCCGACGACCGTGCCGGAGTGCAGATGATCGCCTCCGGAGAGCCTCAGCAACTTCGCGAGTACGCGAAAATGAATACCGTGCTTGGGGTGCCTGTCGATAACCGCGTGCATGGCGCGGTGGATATGCAGCAGCAAACCGTTGTCCCGACACCAGTTCGCGAGACCCGTATTGGCACACCAGCCTCCGGTGATGTAATCGTGCATGATAATGCGCGACCCCAGTGTTTTGGCGTGTTCTGCGCGTTTGTACATCTCCTCAGGCGTCGGAGCGGTCACGTTGAGGTAGTGGCCTTTTCTTTCTCCAGTCTCTGCTTCTGCTTTGTGCACCGCCTCCATGACGAAGTCAAAACGCTGACGCCAGCGCATGAAGGGCTGGGAATTGACGTTTTCATCATCTTTGGTCAGATCGAGGCCGCCCCGCAGGCATTCATAGACGGCGCGGCCATAGTTTTTCGCTGACAGTCCAAGCTTGGGCTTGATCGTACAGCCCAGCAGCGCACGGCCATACTTGTTGAAAATATCCCTTTCAACCTGGATACCGTGGGGCGGCCCGCCGCAGGTCATCACATAGGCAATCGGGAAGCGGACATCCTCAAGCCGCAGGTGGCGCAGCGCCTTGAAGCCGAACACATTTCCAACCAGCGAGGTAAATACGTTAACGACCGATCCCTCTTCAAACAGATCAATAGGGTAGGCCACGAATGCGTAATAGGACTCGTCGTCACCGGGGACATCCTCGATGGCGTAGGCGCGGCCTTTATAGTAGTCGAGATCCGTCAGAAGATCGGTCCAGACCGTAGTCCAGGTCCCGGTCGAGGACTCGGCTGCCACCGCTGCCGCCGCTTCTTCCCTGGGTACGCCGGGTTGGGGGGTAATCTTGAAGCAGGCCAGGATGTCCGTTTCTTTGGGGGTGTACTCGGGCATCCAGTAGGTTTCCCGGTACTCCTTTACGCCGGCCTGATAACTCTTCGTTGCCATCTGCAGTTCCTCTTGAGGCTTAAATAAGTCACCGAAACCCGGGTCACCCCGGGGAAGAGGCTGCAGAATAGCCAGATCAATCCATAAGCACCACTAATTATTTCTAATTTTCAGAATAAGTTATTTATTATTATCCCGTGGCCAGCGCCAGTTCGTAGCCGGCGAACTTCCGGATGTTGAGAACGCCCGTGTCGAAGATGAGATACTGCCCTTTAATGCCCAGGAGTTCTCCGGAAACCCTGGCCGTTTTATCGAAGTTGTGTGCCTTCACCTTTTCCGGATAAGTGATCACCGGATAGGTGATTTCACAGACACTGGTCGATACTGATGATCTTGTGTCGCCCCAGTCGGGACTTTGCTTCAGCCCGGCTATAAAGGCATCCGCCTCATTCAGAATCCGGGTCCGCTCATCAAGCATGTTCAGAGCATCGGGACTGCCCTTGAGCATGCGCCGCCAATCGGTGCGATCCGCAACCACCTGACGCAAAGTCACCTCGAGAAGACCGGCAGTGCGTCTTTCACCCACCTCAAAAACCGGTACCGCCTGACTTGCTCCCTGGTCAATCCACCGCGTTGGCACCTGGCTCGCCCGGGTCACCCCAACCTTCAGTCCGGAAGAATTCGCAAGATACACCACATGCGGCTGCAGGCAGTGTGATTCACCCCATTCGGGCTCACGGCAGGTGCCCGCATGATAATGACACAGCTCAGGCCGGACGATGCACTGGTCACAGGAGGCGAGGCATTTAAGACAAGGGAAACAGTGGCCCTGATTGAAGCTTTTTTTGGTCTTTCGCCCACAGGTAACACATAGAATCGCTCCCGTGAATACCAGTTCGATTGCTTTGCCCAACAGGCTGTTCATGTCGACACACGCGTCCCCGATAGGCAGTTGGTAACGCACCGGCGACTCAAGTCGAGTGCGCATTTTGGCTATTGCACCCTGCATCAGCAGGTCGATCCGTTCGGCAGGACTGAACACCGTTCCATCGAATGCGATCCCGATTAATAATCCGCCGGCAATTTCCGCTCAATGATCCAGCGCTTGCCCTCGGCGCGGATATATCCTCCCTTGCCAAGATCACTCATGATGCGGCTCACCATTTCCCGTGAACAGCCGATCATGTCGGCCAGCAACTGATGGGTGAGCCTTTCCGGAATGACGCTTTGACCATTTTCTTCCACGGCCCGCTCCTGCAGACGGGCCACCAGGCGGCGATAGGCACTCTGCAGGGCGAGCCCCTGTGTCGCATCGGTGAGTTTACGGATCATGCCGGCAAGGGCCGCAATTACGGAGAACGAAAGCCTGGCGTTGGTCCGCAACAGCTCGCGGAGTTGCGCGCCGTCAATCCTCAGAAGTTCCGTGCGCTTCATTGCCGCTACCGAAGCTGAACGCGGCTGACCATCCAGGACCGCGATCTCTCCGAATATTGCGCCGGGTCCCTCCAGGCCGAGAATGATCTCCTTGCCGGCCTCATCAGAGAGGTAAACCCGAATTTGCCCGCTCACCACAACATACAGGCTTTCACCCTCCGAACCCTGACTGACGATGATCTCTCCACGCTCGGCAGTGATTTGCCTTGCGACTGAGTGCAGGGTATCCAGATCACGCTCATCCAGCGCCTCGAACATGGTCACCCTACGCAGTATTTCACTCATCGATAGCAGGCCTCGCTTGCGTCGGCGGGTCACGCCGGGAATGCCGCCTAGCCTAACATCTGGCCGGACCAGCGCAAGCGGCGGGATTAACGCCGTCGACGACGGCCGGACGGCGCAGAATCAGGGGACAGGTCAGCCCGGGCAGGCAAGGCAACGGCTTTGGCCAGTTGATCAAACCTCGCGCTCTTGTGGGGAATCGCCATCGCCTCGACGAAATGCTCCTGGAAGCGGGGCTCTACGGCCGTTTCGATCTTTTCAATTCGACGGATTTCCCTCTCGATCTCTTCACGGGCATTGCCGTCTACCAAAGCAATATGGGCACCACTGCCTGCGGCATTACCCGCGGAGGTCACATTCTCGAGTGCGCAGTCGGGAATAAGGCCTAGAACCATCGCATACTTGACATCGATATGGGATCCGAATGCACCGGCGAGGCGGATCCGATCGAGTGAATCGACACCCAGTTTATCCATCAGCAACCGTACGCCAGCGTAAAGTGCCGCCTTCGCCAACTGGATCGCCCGTACGTCGTTCTGCGTTACCGAAATCCGGATGTCGCCCTCGTACAGGATATAGGCAAAGGTTCGGCCGTCGGCCACGATCCGGGATGAACCCGCTGAAAGGGCGCCATCGATGACCCCGTCGCTGTTGATGACCTTGGCGAGATACATCTCGGCAAGCGCTTCAATAATCCCCGACCCACAAATCCCGGTGATACCGACGCCGGAGGTCTGGCCCGCAAAGTCGGGGTGATCCGACCACGAGTCACAGCCGATGACCCGAAACCGGGGCTCGAGTGTCTCGGGGTCGATCCGCACCCGCTCGATCGCGCCCGCCGCGGCGCGTTGCCCGGAACTGATCTGCGCCCCCTCAAAAGCTGGCCCCGTCGGACTGCTCGCAGCCAGGAGACGGTGACGGTTGCCCAGTACGATCTCCGCGTTGGTGCCAACATCCACCAACAGCGTCAGTTCCTCGCGAAGGTAGGGCGCTTCGGACAAAACCACCCCGGCGCAGTCCGCGCCGACATGTCCGGCAATACAGGGCAGCACATAACACCTTGCTCCCGGATTAACGCCAAGACCCAGACTCGCTGCCGAAACCGTGACGGCGCTGTCCGTGGCGAGGGCAAATGGCGCCCCGCCGAGTTCCACTGGTGACAACCCCAGCAGCAGGTGATGCATGATCGGATTGCCTACAAAAGTACAGTCAAGAATGTTATCCGGAGACTGCTCTGCTTCCGCGCAGACTTCAGTAACCAGATCCGCAACGGCGGCCCGCACCGTATCGCACATCTGCTGCTCGCTGCCCGGGTGCATCATGACATAGGAGACTCGACTCATCAGGTCTTCGCCGAAGCGAATCTGTGGATTCATCCTCCCGGCCGATGCCAATGCCTCACCGCTCGCAAGATCGACCAGATGAGCGGCGATCGTGGTCGAGCCGATATCGAAGGCCATCCCCAACGCCTTATCGTGATAACCAGGCCAGATCGCGACAATCTCATGCTCGCGAAAAACGGCGACGGTAACCTGCCATTGGCCTGCCCGAAGCACCCCCTGCAGGGCGGTTAACACATGCGGATCGCACTCAAGATCCGTGAAACCCCATTCAAATTCAAGTTCCTCAAGAAGCCGGCGCAAATCAGAAACCGGCTCGTGCATACTCGGCTCAGAGACCTCAACCACGTGCAAACGGACCAGCGGATTGACAGAAAGATCGTGAACCTCGGTTCTCTTGCGGACCACCTGTCTGTGCACCTGGCTTTCCGGCGGCACATCGATGACAGCGTCATCCAACAGGCGGGCCGAGCAGCCCAAGCGGCGGCCCTCGGCCAGGCCCTCAGCCTCATCATAGGCAGTCTCGTTTTCACCCAGAGCAGAAAGATGCGCTGCCCGGGATTCAATACCGTGTTTGGGAAATGATCCTTCACTCAGGGTCACCTGACAGCGGCCGCAGATCGCCCGGCCGCCGCACACAGAATCGAGATCGACGCCAAGATCGCGGGCCGCCTGCAATACCGTAGTACCGCGTGCCACCCTGCCTCTCTTGCCCGAGGGCGTGAAGACCACAAAAACATCGTCACTCATATCTCAATCTCTGGTGAGCAGAGCGACTCAGAATGAACTGCCGTCGAGCGTCGCTTCATCCGGATGCACGCGATAGTAGTCAGAAGCATCATCGAAAAAGATATGTGCCCCGGTATCCAAGCCGGTGGGCTTGTCCAATGCTCCGGCGGCAATGGAAAGCGTGTCTTTTTCAGTGTGACTCCAGAAGAGACTGGAACCGCAGTAACTACAGAAACCGCGCTTGGCCTCTTTTGACGACTGATACCATCGGAGACTGCCGTCTTCCTGGATGTCGACACAGTCGCGAGGCGCTGATGTTGATGCCCAGACATGACCGCTCATTTTCCGGCACTGGCTGCAATGACAGACCAGTACCTCCCGCAACGGGCCGCGGACGGTGAAACGCACCGAGCCGCACAAACAGGTTCCGGAGATGACCGTTTCAGCCATTGCCTGCCCGCCGGCGACCGCGGCGCCGACCCTCTCTCGCGCTGACCTGCCCTTCGGCCGGAGGCTCCCTGAATCGCGCGATCCATCGCAGACAATCCGGATCATGGCCCATCATGACATCAGCGCCCATGATCGCCTGCATGACCTCGACATGCAGGGGGCTGGTGATCGCTGAGGTCATGCCTGCCCCCATTGCCATCGTCAGAAAGGCCGCATTCAGGCCGTTGCGGTTAGGCAATCCAAAACTGACATTGGAGGCGCCGCAGGTGCTGTTCACCTTGAGTTCATCGCGCAGACGGTGAAGGATGTGCATCACCTGACGGCCTGCGTTGTTGAGCGCGCCGATCGGCATCACCAGCGGATCCACCACGACATCCTCTGCGGGAATACCATGATCCGCCGCCCTGGCCACTATCTTCCTGGCGACCGCGAACCGCACATCCGGGTCCTCAGAAATCCCCGTTTCATCATTTGAGATCGCCACCACCGCCGCGTTGTACTTTTTGACGAGCGGCAATACCTGCTCAAGGCGCTCTTCCTCTCCGGTTACCGAATTCACCAGCGGCTTGCCCTGATATACCGACAGACCCGACTCCAGTGCTGCCACGATCGATGAATCTATCGACAGGGGAACATCGGTAAGGGACTGCACCAGTTTGACACAGTCAGCGAGGATCGCAGGCTCATCCGCAAGCGGAATTCCTGCGTTGATGTCAAGCATATGTGCCCCCGCCGCCACCTGTGCCAACGCGTCGGCTTCGACACGACTGTAATCACCCTCCTTCATTTCCGCTGCCAGGATTTTTCTTCCTGTGGGATTGATCCGCTCTCCGATAACACAAAAGGGCTGATCAAATCCGATGCGTACTTCCTTAGTCGCTGAACTGACAACTGTTACCGTCACTTACCTGTCCTCACTTTTGCTGACCGCAATGGTCGTTACCCACGCCGGGGTACCAGGGTGTTCTCCCCTCCAGCACGCCCGATTCCGTCACAATCTCCCGTACCCGCTCTTCCTGTTTGTAGGCCATGATATGGATACCATGCACGCCTTCAATTTCGCGAACGGCCTGGATAATCTCAACACAAATTCGAACCCCCTCCTCCCGCTGATCGCGGGCATCCAGCAGACGCTTGATCACCGGGTCAGGGATATGTACGCCCGGGACGTTGTCGCGAACCCAGGCTGCTGTTCGCGCAGAAGGCATGGGACCTACACCAACCAGAATATAGCAACGCTCGGTGAGTCCCATGTCACGAACCCGCATCATATAGGTCCTGAGCCGCTCAAGATCAAAACAGTACTGGGTCTGGACAAACTGCGCCCCGGCATTGATCTTCTTCTCCAGTCGTACCGGGCGATAGTCCAGGGGCGGACCGAAGGGGTTCGCGGCGGCCCCGAGGAATACCCGTGGCGGGGTCGTTAACTTGCGACCGCTCAGAAACTCGCCCTGATCACGCATCGCGGTTACTGTCTGCAGCAGACTGATACAGTCAAGATCAAAGACCGGCTTGGCATCAGGCTGATCACCCGCCTGAACACCGTCCCCGGTGAGACACAATATATTGGTCACACCCATCGCTGCTGCACCGAGCACATCGCCCTGAATCGCGATTCGGTTACGGTCCCGGCAGGACACCTGCATGACCATAGCATAACCTTTGCGGGTCAACAGCGAACACACCCCGACGCTCGACATATGGCAGTTGGCCCCGGAGCCATCGGTGGCGTTAATCGCATCGACGCAGCCGTCAAACATGCTCGCCCTACGGTACACGGCCTCGCCGTCCGCGGCATCCGGAGGTGCAATCTCCGCAGTCACCGCAAATTTTCCGCTTCGCAATACCCGTTCCAGCCGGCCGGCTGACACGTGCCCCTCAAGAATCGGCAGAGGTTGACCCGGATCGCTGCTGTTCACTGAGTGCATGTTATGCGTCGCGCTTGAAAAACCGAAGATCACGTTTTATCCGAACCTCACGAAGCCATGAGGAACGGCCACGGTGCCCCTGCGCCAACGGGGGCTGAACCTGCGCAATACGGGTCTGGTCACGCATGCGCTGGCTGCCCTCCCACGCGTCGACCCATACACACCGAATCTCGGACTCGACTTCGCAGCGCCCATCCGACCTGACGCCACCGCAAGGCCCGTTGCGCAGTTCCTTTGGGCAGTTCATTGGGCAGGACATCCCTGTCTGACTGAGCACACAACTGCCGCACATCCTGCAGTCAAACATTGCGCTCTTTACAGATCTTTCGATTGCACGGATGGGCTTTTCAATTCGGGTGTAGCCTACCCATAGCCAGAACGGGTGCAGGGCAACCAGAATTCCCTCGAAACACTGATACAGCCATTCGAGCTTGCGCGAATTACGGACCGACCACTGCCTTAGCGCGTACATCAGCCGATCTCAGCCTGAAGTGTGGCTTGCGTCTGAAACGCCCCTGGCCCGGATGAGGGCCAGCAGATCGTCATCGGAATAACCTGATTCGAGCGCCTGCGCGTGCTCCTGCACGGTCTGTTCGAGGTCCGCGTCATCGCAACTGACCGTCTCGCGCCGCCACTCGCTCATGTAGGCATCGGAAGCACCCTTGCCTGCGCGCATCGCCGCCCGGTCGATGGCTTCCTGAAAGCGCGGACTCAAAAGCACCTTCCGGGTCTCGCGCCTTTTTCGTGCCATGACCTGCGAGGGAATATCCCGCCAGAACACGGTAATCAACTTTGCCATGATCAACTCCGCTAAGAACTGCGTAAACGGTTAAGGGGTGTTGCTACGATAACAGTACACGTCAAAGCGGACGCGTCGTTGCAAACGCCACAAGTGTTGTTTCCAGGCCTCCCAACCCCGTGGCTACATGCTCAAATCCGAGGCCGAGCGTTTCAGCCGCTGTCCGCGCCATCGAAAGAACCTCGGGTGAGTCCGATTGCGCCAGGTACACAAGCGTTGTGTACTGCGAAAAGTAACTGTCACGCAACTCCGGATGAGCGCGAATTCCGAGTTCCTCCATCACCAGCCGCTCAAAATGCCGGGCCAGAAAATCGGTAAGGTAGAAAACACCGGGTTCACGCTCGTGTCGGTCCAGAAACAGCTTGGACCCCCAGAAAAATTCATAACAGTGCGCGCCCGGTAGCCTCTCGACACCCTCCTCGGACAGGACCTTATCCAACTGACCACCCGTCCCGCAATCTGCGTAGGCCACAAAGACCGAGTCGAAACTGTCTTTGGATGCCCGGATCTTTTCTTTCACCGCAGGGGCGATGAATTCCGGGCGGTTGTGCAGACTTGCCGGCAGACACGCCACCTTAAGATGGTGCCACCCATTGATCTTAATCAGTGCCGTGATCTCGTGCGCTAAAGCCCCGCAGGCGATCACCAGACTCGAGGGAGAATGCCCAGGTTCAGAAGTCATAGCGGAAAACACCCCATCGCTGAGCCGTCAGGAATTATCCAAAAGGGAGGCTTGCTCGTAACAGGAGACTGCCAGCCTGAAGATACCCCCCTCAAAAAACGCAGCCGCCGGCTGCCGGGCGAATCAGGCCGCCGCTCTTTTCTCCGCGACAAGTTGTTGGGCGGTTTCTACAGCGACCGCCGCATCCCTGCAGTAGGCGTCTGCACCAATCGCCTGTCCGAACTCCTCGTTCAGCGGAGCACCGCCCACCAGAACGATGTAATCATTACGGATGCCCTGCTCTACCATCGTATCGATGACCACTTTCATGTAGGGCATCGTGGTTGTCAGCAATGCCGACATACCCACGATATCGGGCTTATGGGTCTCAATGGCCTCCAGGTAGTTCTCCACTGGATTGTTGTTACCAAGATCAAACACCTCGAAGCCTGCGCCCTCGAGCATCATCCCGACGAGATTCTTGCCGATATCATGAATATCACCTTTCACCGTGCCGATGACAACACGGCCAATGGTCTCGGTACCGGTTTCCGCCAATAAGGGTCTTAGGATCGCCATTCCACCTTTCATGGCGTTGGCGGCCATCAGCACCTCCGGCACAAAAAGGATGCCATCGCGAAAATCAATGCCGACAATCCGCATGCCCTCGACGAGTGCACCGGCGAGCACTTTGTCTGCCGGCCAGCCCCGTTCCAGCAGGATATTGGTGCCTTCTTCGACCTCTTCTTTCAGCCCGTCGTAGAGATCATCGTGCATCTGCTCGACAAGTTCCTCGTCTGAGAGACTGCTTAGATCGAGATCATCAGATTCGTCTTCGGTCATAACGGGATAACTCTTACGGAGATTGCACTGGCAGATTCAAGCGACAATTCTATGGGCCGAGTCGTAACCGGATGTTTTGCCCGCGACACAGCACCATCGTATCGCGACACCTAAGCCCGCGAGAGACCCGTTTGCCCATGATAACGCGAGTCACGCAATGCAATAGCCGTAAACTACTCTGGTGAAACCGGCGGGATCACTTTCCCTGTGTCGATACCAGAGCCCGTAACCCGGGAATGGTCAGGACATCCGAACAAACAATCCTGACCGGGGTTTTGGATCAAAGCATGTTGATTTTGGCGGCATGACTTCGCCGGCATTGGCCACCGTCATGAGCTCAGTTATGGATGTCGGAAAACAGGCGATGCCCAGCTGCCAGCCCTCCCGGCAGCGCTGCATCAGGCCTGCAACCCCGCTATCACCGGTGACATAGTCCAGCCTGGGATCTTTTCGGGCGTTATGAATATCGAGCAGCGGAGCGAGCACCCGATCCTGAAGCACAGAGACATCAAGATTCTTTACAGGAGAAGGGTCCGACGCCGCGGACCGTCGGGTGATCGTGACCGCCTGCTCATTCATGAGTATCAGAAACTGCCCCTGCCGAGTCGGTAGCACGGCCTGGTCAGCGGAAGCGACCTCGATGGTGAAATCATCTTCCAGTCGTTCCAGCAATCCTTCGGGCGTAAGGCCTCCAAGATCACGCACGCATCGATTGAAAGGAAGTATGCGTAACTGACTGGCAGGAAAAAGCGCAGTAAGGAGGTAGTCCCACGGACCCGAGCCTTTTCCTTGTGCGTGGCGGCTGGCAGCATGGTGCAGTGTCGAGGCCGCACGATGGTGCCCGTCGGTCAGGTAGGTATATTTGATGTCGAGAAACGCCCGCTGCAGTGCCTCAAGCACCGATGGGTCGCTGACCTGCCACAGTCGCTGATGGACACCGTCGGGCAGGGGAAAATCGAGTATGGGATCACTGTCGATCAGCGCGTTAACGATTGCATCGATGGTATCCGTACCCTCATAGGCGAGACAGATTGGACTGGAGGTCGCGCCCACGGCACCAAGATATTGGCCCAGTCGGGCCTCGTGATCTTTTCGGGTCTCTTCGTGCTTGCGAACCAGGCCGTCCTGGTATTCGCTGACCGGAATCTCCGCAACAATACCGGTCTGGCTGTGCCCGTTAATACTCAACTGGTATACGAAAAACCCTTCCTGATCACAGCGCTCGTAGGCGCCACTGGCCAGCAATCCCTGAAGCTGATCCGCATTTTCCTTCAGCAGCTGCCCCTCTGAGGGCCGCTCCGCCACGGGAAAATCATCAACTGACCGCATCACGTTGATGTAGTTGTGTGGATGCGCCTTGCGAAAGCCCCGCCGCTCTTCCGGGCTCATGGAATCATAGGCCGGAGCCACCACCGAGTCCGCATGTCCGGGGGTTACCAGGTACGGCCGAAAGGCGCGGATCTGGGTCATGTTAACTCCGGAAACACGGTCTGCCGGTCAAGCGGGATGGGCGCTTTGAAAGTCCGACATGAATGCCGAGAGTGCTTCCACACCCTCCGCCGGCATGGCGTTGTAGATACTGGCGCGTATCCCGCCGACGCTGCGATGACCTTTCAGATTCAGCAGGCTGGCAGCGTCGGCCTCGGAAAGAAACGCCGCCTCAAGTTCCTCGCTGGGCAGGCGGAACACCACATTCATGACCGACCTTGAGCCCGCATCCACCGGAGAGCGGTAATAACCGCCACTGTTGTCAATGGCCTGATACAGCATGCCGGCCTTTTCTTCCGCCTGGCGCTCCATTGCGGCCACGCCTCCCTGATCCCGCATCCATCTCAGCACTTTGCCCAGCATATAGATCGGGAAAACCGGAGGCGTATTGAACATCGAGCCCTTATCCGCCTGAATGTCGTATCGAAGATAGCGGCCGATCTCCTGATTGTTCTCACGGGCAACGGTTTTCCGGATGATGACCAGCGCCATCCCGGCCGGACCGAGGTTTTTCTGCGCACCGCCGTAGACCAGGTCAAAGCGCTCCCAGGGAACCGGGCGCGACATATAGTCTGACGACATGTCGCCGATCAGGGGAACGTCCACCTGCGGCCAGTCGGAGAACCGGATACCCCCGATGGTTTCGTTGGACGTCAGATGCAGGTACCGAGTGCCGGGTTGAATCCCGATCTCGTCAGTACTTGGCATTCGGGTGTAATTGCAGTCGGCGCCATCCCAGGCGGTGTAGACATCTCCATAATGCTGCGCATCCGCGAGCGCTCCCTTGGCCCAGGTTCCGGAGTTGATATAGCCGGCCTTTTGTCCGCTGCCCAACAGGTTCATCGGCACCATGGCAAACTGCAGCGTGGCGCCACCTTGCAGAAACAGAACATCGAATTCATCGGGCACGCCAAAGACCGTTCGGACGAGATCTACCGCCTCTTCATGAACGGCAACAAACTGTTTGCCCCGATGGCTCATTTCGATCAGGGACATGCCGGCACCGTGATAATTCACAAACTCGGTCTGCCCTTGCTCCAGAACTGACAGCGGCAAGGTGCACGGACCCGCGCTGAAATTGTGTACTCGCTCAGTCATCGCTTTTCGATCTCTCTATCTCTGTTGTCTCTATCCAATTCTTGATCTGGTCAATCCGCTCCTGCCACGGCCATCACCAAATCCCGCTCAAAGACGCCTTAACCCTGACCGTTGACACAGTGCAGCACGGTTCCATCAGCAAAGGCGCTGATGACTTCCAGGACACCGTCTGCAACCGCGGTCTGCGCCTGATCCGTCGACGCCCCGATATGGTGAGTCCCGCAGGTATTGGGGTGACTTGCGAGCGCTGACGAAAACGCGCCCTCACCCGAAGCCGGCTCATCCGCGTAAACATCCAGCCCTGCCCGTATCCCCTTGTCATCCATCGCACTGAGGAGCGCCTGTTCATCGATGACATCTCCGCGGGAAGCATTAATGACAATCGTGCCCGGCTGGAGTTTATCCAGAAAGGCGGCGTCGACCATGCCCTTCGTTTCGGCGGCGCTGGGGACATGCAGGCTGATAATGTCGCACGACTTCAGTAGCGTATCGAGATCTGGCACGGTTTCAAGACCGAGATTCGCCAGGGTCTTCCGGGTTTGCGCGCTGCGGTCGGGTTTATCGACCACGTAGACATGGATACCGAAAGCCCGGGCACGTTCTGCGACCGCAAGTCCAATAGCGCCGAGCCCGATGATCCCCATGTGCCGGCCGTACAGACCCTGAGCCACTGAATACTGCTTCTTGTTCCAACGGCCTGCCCTAAGGTCGATGACGTTCTCGGGAATTCTCCGGTCAATGGCGAGTAACAGGCCCAACACCAGTTCCGCAACCGCAACCGCATTCTTGCCGGGGACATTGCAGACCGGAATCCCCCGATCCGCCGCGGCGTCCTTGTCTATGGTATTAGCTCCTGCTCCAGCGCGAACCACAAGACGCAAAGACGCTGCTGCGTCGATAGCCTGGGCCGTGACCTTCGTGCTGCGCACAACGAGCACCTCAGTATCGGCGACGGCACCGGGCAAGGTGTCACCCACCAGGTCTGGCTGAAGGTCACAATCGTGGCCCTGATCCTGAAGCTGTGTCATCTGTGCCTCAGGAAACTTGTCGGCGAAAAGAATCTTCAAACTGCCTCCGATACCCTGCGTTGAATGGCGAGAGGGGTGCGTATTCTACGATGATCGCAAAACGAACTTGTACGTTATTGGAAAATTTCTGCGATCCGATCGGCACAGTATCAAGCGCCACGAGACAGCACCTCAAGGTTTTCTTCTGCTTTTGCCGATGCAGCGCTTATGGGAGCGCCAGGGGTCCCGCTCTATGAGCGATCCAGGGCCTTAGCCAGAGCCCGCAAAGGTACTTGGGAGATTAGCCGCCGAGAAATAACTCTCCAACCTTGGGGTTTTTCAGAAGTTCGCTGCCTTTGCCGGCGATGGCGATCTTTCCCGAGACCATGACATACCCGATATCGGCAAATTCAAGACCTTTTTTGGCATTTTGCTCAACCATGATGATGGTCTTGCCTTCGTTGTGCTGCAGATCGTGGAGAATCTCGAACACCATGTCGATGAACCGCGGCTCGAGGCCGATCGAAGGCTCGTCCACCAATAAAACATCCGGGTTCATGACCAGCGCCCGGGAGATCTCAAGCAGGCGCCGCTCTCCGCCCGACAGCACTTTCGCCGGGTGCCGCCGGCGTTCGGCCAGCCTGGGGTACTTGTCAAAAACCGCCTCGGCTGCCGCTTTCGCTTCGGCAGGCTGGTTCTTGAGAAATCCCCCCATCCACAGATTTTCCTCGACGGTCATGCCCGGAAAAATCGACTTCTCCTGCAGGATATAGGCAATACCGGCCTTACCCAGTTTTTCGCTCGGCGACAAGGCCGTCACATCAGACTGGGTATCCTCTTCACCGATCAGAATGCTGCCGGAAAAAATGTTGTTAAAACCGAAAATTGCATGAAGGACGGTGGATTTGCCAGCACCATTGGGGCCGATCAGGCACAAGGACTGCTTACGGCCAACCCGCAGGTTAATGCCGTGGAGAATGCGCATCTGACCATATCCGGCAACCAGATCATTCAAGGAAACATAGGGATGACCCTCTACCAGCGCATCCAGCTGCTCCAGGCTGATGTCTTCGGCAATAGCCGCGGTCTGGCGGACCACTTCGTCGACCGAAATGACGGTATCGACCTCTCCCGCCCCGTGACCACGCGTTGTGCTTGGCCGATCACGGCTCATCAGTGCGCTCCCAGGTAAGCATCAATAACGCGTTGATCGCTCTGGATGTCTGCCGGAGAACCCTGCGCCAGCAACTGGCCATGCGCCAGGCAGTAGATGTGGTCTGCCATGTTCATAATCACCCGCATATTGTGCTCAATGACGAAAAGCGTAATCCCGAACTCCGCATTGGCCCGCTGCAACCGGTCGATCAGTCCATTGATCAGGGTCGGGTTAATGCCCGCGGTTGGCTCGTCCAGCAACAGACTGGTGGGCTCGTTCATCAGCGCCATGGCGAATTCAAGCAGTTTCTGCTGGCCGAAGGACAAAGATCCGGCTCGCAAAAAACGCTTCTGGTAAAGACCCACAAATTCGAGCAGGGCCTCGGCACGCTCATACTCTTCGGGTCCGTTTCGGCCAAAAGCATCGGCAAACCCCATCTTTCGGTGCGGCAGTGATATCAGCATGTTATCGACACCTGTCATCTGCCCGTAGATGCGTGTCTGCTGGAAGGTGCGCAGCAAGCCGAGGCGTGCAATCTTTTGGACCGGCAGCGTTGAGATCTCTCGGCCCTCGAAGAAAATGCTGCCGGAATCGATGGGGTGGTACCCGACAATGGAGTTGAAAAGGGTCGTCTTTCCCGATCCGTTCGGACCGATCAGGCCGGTGATTGTGCCCCTTTCTACCGAAAGGGAAATTCCGGTGTTGGCGACCACACCCCCGAAAGACTTGCTGACATTGTCGACCTCGATGATGGCGCTCATGGCTGATCTTCCCCGGTCGCCTCGTCTGCTTTAGCCGGGAGGTTGAACCAGTGCGGTTTTCGCTCCATCAGCCAGCCGACCACACCACCCTCGAAGTAAACCACCGTGGCAACAATCAGGGCGCCCAGCGCAACCCATTGCCACCCGAGGAGGTAGTTCCAGGTCACCTCTTTGAAAACATGGAACAGTATGGCGCCGACAACCGGGCCCCAGAGCGTGCCTTTGCCTCCCAGCAGGGCGCAGACCACCATAAAGATTCCAAGATTGATCGTCTGATACGCCGACTCCAAAGGCTCGAAATGGATCAGCTGAAACGCCGAAATGGCACCGGCAATTCCGACAAAAAAAGCCGCCATTGCCCAAGTTGCGAGTTTGTACTGCAGGGTATGGATGCCCATCGCCTCGGCTTTTTCCTCATCATCGCGGATCGCGTTGATTGCCGCCCCGAAACGGGTGGTATACAGCCACTTGAGGAAGAGAAACAGCACCACCCCGGTACCAGCAAAAAGAAAATAGAACAGGACCTTGCCATCCTCAAGGTCGCCGGGGTACACCGGGAGCGCAATGCCCTGTCCACCGCCGACCCACTCCCAGTTCGAGACCAGCTCTCCAGCAGCGATCGCAACACCTAATGTGCCAATCGCAAAATAGGGACCCCGAAGACCAAAGGTGATATAGCCGATGACAATGGCAATCAGCGAACAGAAAAGGCCCGCAACCAGCATGCCCAGAAACATACCGGCGAAATACTGACCGTCTGTGAATTCGTAAATCCCCCCGCCGGAAGAACCGGTGTACTCACCGACATCGTAGACAAGAGCAATGGTAACGACCGCGGCTACGTACATACCGGTACCGTAGAAGGTAATGTTGCCCAGTGAGTTATAGCCCATCTGACCGCCAGTCATGTCCCAGGTCAGGGCGACTATGATCATGAGCCAGACTGTTGCCAACTGGGTCTTGAACACCGGAAAGACGAAAGGTGCGGCAAGCATGAAGACGATCAGTGCAAGATAGAAAACCGCTCTCTTTGCCATAAGCCTGACCGCCCGAACTACTGGAGGCTCTGACGAACCCGCCGCTGCTGCAGAAGACGGAACACCAGAACCAATAAGAGCAGCAACACAGCGATTGCCTGCTGGTAGCCGATACCGAAAATATGAGCGCCGTATTGCTCAAGCGCTCCGATACCAAGACCTGCCGCAATGACTCCGGGGAGGTTACCAAGCCCGGCCGCGGTCACGATCACAAACGCCCGCACAGAGTGGGTAATTCCGTAAAAAGGCTGGATGACCCAGACCATCACAATAATGGCGCCCGCTGCTCCACAAATGGCTGCATTCAACGAAAAGGTGAAGGCATAGACTTTGTCGGTATTGATACCCAGCACGCGGGCTGCCCGCACATCCTGCGCGGTTGCCCGGATCGCCTGACCCATCCGGCTGTATTTCATAAAGAGAACCACCCCAATCGCAAGCGCCGCCGCCATCAGTACGCCCAGCAACTTGGCAATCGGGACATCGATAAAGCCGTCCATGAAGTACAGCGTCTCGTAACCCAGATCAACGCTCTGGGTATCGGAGCCGAACATCAGATTGAGCATCTGAGCCATGATAATGGCCAGACCGAATGTGGCCAGCAACGTGGTGAAAAGATCGCGATCGATCACACGGCAGATCACAACTTTGTAGACCACCCAGCCGATGCCGGCCATCACCAGGAAAGCAATGGGGACGCCCAGCAACGCGGGAAGGCCTTTCTGGGAAAGCCACCAGCAGACATAGCCACCCGCGATGACAAAATCCCCCTGGGCGAGGTTCTTGACATTCATCACCCCCCACACCAGCGCGAGACCGTAGGCCGAAAGCGCAAACAGCGCTCCGATCATCACCCCGTCAATAACGATCTTGAGGTTGACAACCGGAAACTGAAGCAACAGACCGAAATTAGAGGCGAATTGTTCCATTTAAGAGGCGTACTTATCAGTCAGATATGCTTCACGCACATAATCCATCGAAACAGATCCCCATGGCGCCAGAAAACGGCTGCACCGTCTTCCGGCAAGACCTTCTACCGGCACGCGCATCCGTTATTGACCGTACCCCATTGTTTATCCGCTGGACATCTGCACAGGAAGGACCTTAGCGCACCCGGGTGCCATCACCCATGCGCGTCCAAAAACAAAAAGCGCTGGCATACAGGCAGAGCAGATTCCCTGCCTGTATGCCAGCCGTCCTACCGGTTTAATTTCGCGGCCAGTTGAGCGGATGCGATGCAAAAGCCGAAGGCGCCACCACGTTGTATTTTCCGTCCTGTATCTGACGGAGCACCATCGGTTTGGCAATATTGTTGCCAGCCTCGGAGAACTTGATACCGCCGTAGAAGGTCTCGAGGTCGGTTGCAGCTATGGCATCGCGCAGCACTTCCTTGTCGAGGCTACCGGCACGCTCAAAGGCATCTTTGAATACGTACACCGCCGCGGAGGCCTGTGCCAGTTGATACGGGACCTTCTTGTTTGCGTAATCAGGGTACGCCGCTTTGACTTCGGTATTGAAGTTCGCTGCGGTGCCGAAGAGCGGATCTTCGTAGGTCAGCGTCTCGGCCCATTGTGTCGAGCACAGGATGTCGTTGGCCGCTGCACCAAACTTGCCGGTCACATCTGCTGCCTCGCAGTGCGTCACCGCCACCATCGGCGCCTTGACGTTCTGCTCGTCGATCTGGCGTACCGCTGTCGCCGCCCCTTTGGAGTGGCCACTGACAATCAGAACATCGGGCTTGAGCAGTTTGACCTTGGTGAGGATCGCGCTCATGTCCGAAAGGTCGCGGGGCAGTTTTTCGTCGATCACCGCCTGCATGCCGTAGCGGGCAGCATCCTCAAGAACACCCGCACGGATATCCAGCGAAAACGGATCGTTCTCGACCGCGACGGCGACCTTTACGGAAGAAGGCTCTTTACCCGACTCTTTGGCTTTTTCGGCCGCGAGCGTGATCGCCGAAGCCAGGTACTGCTCTGAGGTCGACAGGACTGCAAACAGATACTTGTAGCCCTTGTTGAACAAAGAGCGTGAGGCGCCCTCGGCCTCGATCATTGGAATCTGGTATTTTTCGGTCACCGGCGCAATGGCCTTGGTCATTCCTGAGGAATAGGGGCCAAGCATGTATTGCACTTTGTCCTGGTTGATCAGCCGTTCGGCCAGAGTGGCCGCGCGATCGCCCTTGGACTCATCATCGTAATAGATCACGTTGAAGTTGTAGCACTTGCCGCCGAACTTGACGCCCCCGGCATCCTTGATTTTCTGGATCGCAAACTCATAACCGTTTTTGGCATGCATGCCGTTGGTAGCGTACTTGCCGGTTAATGAGATTGCAGATCCCAGGGTAATGGTTTCGCAGGCTGCAAGAACAGTTCCAGGCAACAGTATGGCGCCCGCCACCATACCTAGCAGTGAAAGTTTGACTCTCATCATCAATTATCTCCTCTTTGGTGAGCGTGTCAGCAATGCTGGCGCAACGCATTGGCGCCAAACATCACCTAACGATTATCGTTTTGCTGCAAAGCCAATATTGCACAAAAAAAACGGGAATTCAAACAGATCATTCCCAAGGTCCAAATATCGCCCGGTTATCTGACCTCGATCAGTTCAATCTCGAAGATCAGGGTTTCCTCCGGTCCGATCGCACCGCCGGCACCCGTGCTGCCATACGCTAATTCTGGCGGAATCACAATCTCCCAGCGCGCGCCCTCCTGCATCAGCTGGAGCGCTTCCTGCCACCCCGGAATGATACCTGCCAGGCTGAATGTGGCCGGCTGACCGCGCCGGATCGAGCTGTCAAACTCGGTACCATCGACCAGGGTGCCCCGGTAGTGAACCACCACCGTATCGTCGGCGGTGGGCTGTGCGCCGGTCCCTGGGACCAACACGCGGTAAAAAATCCCGCTATCAGTCTCGCTGACGCCCTCACGCTGTCCGTAGGTTTCACGGAATTCCCTGCCTGCCCGTTCTGCGGCCTGCGCTTTCTCCATGCTTTTCTTCTGGGTCTGCTGCTGTACCGCACTGATAGCTGCATCCATCTGTTCCGGAGTGATCGCCGCAGCGGCTCCCGACAGGACATCTTCAATCGCCTGGGCCAAAAACCCCGGATCCAGATCAAGGTCGTCTGTCATTATCTGCTGTGCGATCTGGGTTCCGATCTGAAAGCCCAACGCATAACTGAACTGTTCGCGTGGACTCTGCGGCACGGCGTCATCCGCGAAAATTCCCGCAGGCATCAGCGTGATCGCGAGCCCCAGGGATGGCAACAGTGTCTTTTTCATGGTCAGTCAGAATTCCGGTTGTGATATGTCTTCAGCAGCGTCCAATGGGCGGTCCGGGATAATGCCCTGCACTTCGAGCGTGATATGCGAAACCCGTGGGCAACGCTCGCGCAACAGTTGCTCCAGTTCATCGATCAACTCTTCGGTCCGTTCCAGTGTCGCCTGGACGGCGGCCCTGTCGGCGACGTATTCCCGCAATAGGGCATCATCCCGACGCGACTGCGGCAACGTCGCCAGCAGCGAAGCTTCGTGCTGACTGATCCGTTGTCGCAACCCCGCCAGCACCGCTTCCTCGCGCAGTTCCACCTCGGCAACAAGCACTGTGTTCGCCTCATCCACGACGATGCTGCGAAGGTCATGGTAACGCTCGATCTCGCGATGCGCCTTGGAAATAGTATCAAAGATGGCTTCTGCCTCGCGGTCGCGCACATCTGTGAGCAGTCGCATATTGATGGCGCCGAGTATGATGGCGGTGACCCCAAGCATCAGGGCGATGGCTATCGAAAAACCAACGTCCCAGATGCCGTTGCCGGTCACTCGCGTCAATGCGATGCCAAACCCTGCCAGCAGGACCCCGATGACCGCGATGGCATCTTCCAGCAAGACAGCAAGCAGGGTCGGATCTGTGGGACGGAAGAGTTTCTTCCACACAGAGATGCCCTGCTCCCGGGCACGCCGGCAAAATTCAATCCAGACGATCCTCAGAACGTATGCTTCAACGACCAACGCCACCACCAGAACCACGCCTGCCAGCCAGACCAGATCAATACTGAAGCTGCCCAGAGTAAATTCGGACCGGGCCGGATTTTCGCCAAGCCCATGCCATGCGTGCCAGGCATGGGCCAACCCCAAGCCACAACCAATCGAAAAGAGTCCTATCGCACTCCAGAGATTCCAGAGGTATTTCTTCTGTCCGTGACCAAAGGCGTAGCGGGCATCGGCGCGACGCTCACCCTGCACAAGACCGATGAGCAGAAAAATCTGATTCAGCGTGTCCATCAGGCTGTGCACGGCCTCATTCATCAGGGCCGCAGACTGCGCCGGCAGGGCCACCGCAAACTTGAGCACCGTCAGAGTGCCATTACCGACAATGGCAGTCACCACTGCGCGACGGGAGCCAGAGGCCATGACGATTAATCCATTTCGGGAAATAGCTTTCCAGACGATGCACGCCTGAAGGAGCCGCACAGTATACTCAGGTCAATCATCACAAGCGCTGATCCCAAGCGCAGGCAGACCACATGCCCATAGAGCGACAATTGCTGGAGATTCTGTGCTGCCCGGTAAGTAAACAGTCTCTCAGAACACTGAGCGCCGACCAGCTGGAGCGGATTAACCACCAGATCGCGACCGGTGAAGTGACCAATGCAGGCGATGAGAAAGTGACATCCGTCCTTTCCGAGGGGCTGATCACGCAGAACCACCAGCGGATATATCGGATTGATGACAACATCCCGGTAATGCTGGAAAACGAAAGCATACCGGCCGACCAGTTCGAGGGGCTGTAACCCGGAAACGGCAGCGGGCCCCTCTCCTGAACTGATTCCCGGACTGAACCGATCTCCGGGAGGGCGTTCTCAGGCGGTGTTTGCCGCTTCCTGCGCGAAGTGATCCATCAGGATACGCGCCACTTCCGGGCGCGCAAACTCCACCGGCAGATCCTCACCGGCACCCAGCATTTCACGGACGCGGGTTCCGGACAGCAGCACAAAATCTTCTTTCTGATGGTCAGGTGCATCGCGCATCATGACAACTTTATTCAGCTTCGTGGAATAAGCCGTATGGTCCGCACGAAAGATTTTGATCTCCAGCGCATCTGCAGGGACCGATTCGTCAAAAATGGTCTGCGCATCAAACGCACCGTAATAATCTCCCACCCCTGCATGATCACGACCCACAATCAAGTGCGTGCAACCCGCGTTCTGACGGAATAACGCGTGCAACACCGCCTCGCGGGGGCCGGCGTAAAGCATGTCGAAGCCGTAGCCCGTAATCATCACCGAGTTGGGCGGGAAGTACAGTTCGACCATCTTCCGGATTGCGGCATCCCGGACATCTGCAGGAATGTCACCCGGCTTGAGTTTCCCCAAGAGCATGTGGATCAGAACTCCATCTGCGTCGACCGCTTCAAGCGCCATCTTGCATAACTCCTCGTGGGCGCGATGCATCGGGTTTCGGGTCTGGAATGCAACGACATTGTTCCATCCCCGCTTTTCGATCTCGGCGCGGATGTCGACCGCGCTACGGAAGGTATCCGGAAAGTCGCTTTGAAAATAACTGAGGTTCAGCACTTCGATCGGCCCCGAAACGACCACCCGCCCAAGGGAGGCAAAAGTCGACACACCCGGATGGGCCTGATCCGTGGTCCGGTAAACCTGCTGGGCAATGAAGTCCACATCGTCTTGGCTGAGTTCCTCTACAGCCTGAACGTCCTGAATCGCAATGACGGGATTGCCGGCCACATTGGGATCCCGAAGCGCAAGGCGTGAACCCGGCGCGATATCCTGGCCTTCCGTCGTCAGATTGAGCACCGGCACCGGCCAGAACAAGCCTTTGCTGGTGCGCATGTCCCGCGCGACACGCAAGGCATCGGCCTTGTCCATAAAGCCCGCAAGGGGCGTGAAGTAGCCTGCGCCCAGCATTACTGCATTAGCGGCGGCGGCCGAACTCAGCATCATGGAAGGCAGATAAGCGGCCTCCTCCTGCAGGACCTTCAGACGTGCTGGGTTATCTACCAGCAGGGGCATCAGGAAATCACAGCCATGGGGTCTGATCATGTTTTGCTTGTCTCCAAAATGGGTTAGGGTCTGCAGCCGCTACAACAACAGTACCGGCAGTACCGGACGCTCCCACGAGAAGACGGCTGCACACGGCCACGACTTTGCCAGCGGGCACATTATCATCTTGCCCCACACGGCCTGGCCAAAGTCTTTTGATTGCACCATAAGAGCAGGCATCAGGGATGCAATCGCCTGCCGGGGTCAGTAGATGCGCGCCTAACCCGATAGGGCCGATCGGCATTTCCGTACGGCGTCAGCCAGTTGAGAGATCAACGGCACCGTCTCCTCCCAGCCGATACAACTATCGGTAATGCTCTGCCCGTAGGTGAGCGGCTCGCCTGGGACAATATCCTGGCGGCCGCCCATCAAGTGACTCTCGATCATGACCCCCATCAACCGTCGCTCACCGGCGTGCAGTTGGCTACAGATGGCATCAACCACCATCGGCTGGTGCTTCGAGTCTTTACCACTGTTGGCATGACTGCAGTCAACCATCAGCCGGGGAGTCAATCCGGCATCGCTCATCAGTGATGCCGCAAGGCTGATACTCTTTGCATCGAAATTCGGCTCGCTGCCGCCGCGCAGGATCACGTGGCCATCCTCGTTCCCCGAGGTCGTAAAGATGGCGGAATGGCCGTCCTTGGTGAGCGTCAGAAAATGGTGGGCATGGCGGGCCGCACCCACCGCGTCGACCGCGATCTTGAGATTGCCGTCGGTTCCGTTCTTAAACCCTACCGGACAGGAAAGGCCCGATGCCATCTCGCGATGCAGTTGGCTCTCGGTTGTGCGCGCCCCGATAGCCCCCCAGCTGACGAGGTCCGCGAGGTATTGGGGTGTAAGCAGATCCAGATACTCGGTTCCCGCCGGGATGCCCAGCCTATTGACATCGAGCAGAAGCTGGCGGGCGGTGCGCAGACCCTTGTTGATATCAAAAGATCCATCCAGATCAGGGTCGTTGATGAGACCCTTCCAGCCGACGGTCGTGCGCGGTTTTTCAAAGTACACCCGCATGACCAGAATCAGATCGTCACGGTACTCCTCACGCAACGGCCGCAGGCGATTGGCATACTCCATGGCCGCATCCGGGTCATGAATCGAGCATGGGCCCGCCACGACGACAAGCCGGTCATCATTAGCATTCAGCACCTCATGGATATCACGGCGCGTGGCGGTAACCATATCCGCCGCTTCGGCCGAAAGCGGCATCTCGTCAATAATCGTGGCGGGATTTGCCACGTCCTGAATGTCGACGATGCGCAGATCGTCGGTCTTGCTGGTTTCCACGATGATGGCTTGATGCGTTGTCGGCGCCACCCCCCGGTGGCGCGAAGCGGCGCGCAGTATATCACTGCCGGCAATACCCCGATCCGTGTTACTCCTCCTCAGGATGCTCGAAGGATGCCATCAATGATTTCTGGACAGTTGAGGGTGCGGGCTCGTAGCCGGCAAACTCCATGCTGTAACTTCCCTCACCCCCGGTCACAGACTTGAGCCTTGACTGATAGTCACCCATTTCCGCCAGCGGGGCCTGGCCGCTGATGACCATCCTGCCACCGCTAACGGCATCGGTGCTCACTACCCTGCCGCGGCGTGACGACAGATCACCGGTGATATCTCCCATGTTATCGGCGGGGACTGCAATCTCGAGATCTACCATCGGCTCGAGCACCAGCGGCTTGGCGTTTGAAACCGCATCCAGAAAAGCCTTCCGGCCCGCATTGACAAATGCAACCTCCTTGGAGTCCACCGGGTGGTGCTTGCCGTCATACACGCTGACCCGGACATCCTGCAGGGGAAATCCGGCGATAGCGCCATTCTCCAGAACGCTCTGAACACCTTTCTCAACCGCCGGGATGAATTGAGAAGGAATTACGCCACCCACGACCTTGTTGACAAATTCAAAGCCGGTGCCCCGGGACAGAGGCTCGACCTCGAGAAACACCTCGCCGAACTGACCCGCACCGCCGGTTTGTTTCTTGTGCCGGCAGTGACCCTTCGCCGTTTTGCCGATCGTCTCCCGGTACGGGATAGACGGCGTCCCGGTAGTCACCTCAAGACTGTATTGCTCGGACATCCGCTCGATCGCGATGCGCAGATGCAGTTCCCCGGTACCTCTGAGCACCGTTTCGTTCGCCACCGGGTCCCGCTCCACCCTGAGGCAGGGGTCCGAGGCGGTCAGTCGGGACAATACATCCGCGATCTTCTGTTCGTCGCCGCGACTGCTCGGCGTGATGGAAACTCCCGCCATAGGCTCGGGCAGGTGCAAAGACTTAAGGTGAATCAGGTCCTCATCATGCGAGTCGTGCAGGACATCGTCATAGTTGAGACTGTCTATTTTCGAGACCAGCAGGATATCGCCGGGGACGGCGGCACTTTGTTCGGCGCTGTCCTTGCCGAGCGGCGCCGCAAGGTTGTTCAGTTTTATGGGTTTTCGGGCGTCACCGACAAAAAGCTGCATATCCTTCCGGATGGTGCCCTGATGCAGACGGATGAGCGCCTGCCGTCCTACAAAAGGGTCGAACGACACCTTGAACACATGCGCAAGAACGTGAGCCGCGGGGTCCGGACTGACCGCAACAGGGCGCTCGTCCTCTCCGAAGCCATTGAGAAAGTGCGGAGGGTTGCCTTCCGCAGGATTGGGCAACAGTCGCGCGATGAAATCCAGAAGTTCCCGGACACCCGCCCCGGTATTGGCGGAGACAAAGCAGACCGGGATCAGGTGACCCTCGCGCATTGCCTGTTCGAAAGCATCGTGCAGTTGATCCGGAGAAACTTCCCCCTGGTCGAGATAGGTCGCCATCAACGCCTCATCCACTTCAACGGTCTGATCCACAATCTCGGTGTGGGCCACTTCTGCAGAAGAAAACGCCGGGTCTCCCTCGGCCTTGAAAAAGCAGTCGATCACGCTGGCGCCGTCACCGGCCGGCAAATTCACGGCAAGACACTCCGAGCCGAAGGCTTCCTGCACCTCGGCATAAACTGCCTCCAGATCAGCCTGATCATCATCGATATGGTTAATCACGATCATCCGGCATTGGTCCTGGCCCTGGGCCCAGCTCATCATTCGCCGGCTGGTGCTTTGAATGCCCTGCTGGGCGTTGATGACGACCGCTACGGTCTCCACTGCGGGTAATACACTGAGGGCGGCGCCGACAAAGTCCGGGTAACCCGGAGTGTCAATCAGATTGATGCGGGCGCCCTGATAGTCGAAACCTGCCAAGGATGCCGATAGTGAATGACCGTGCTTCTTCTCGAGATCATCCCAATCACTGACGGTGGAGCCTTTCTCTACCAGACCCGGCGACCTGATCGCCCCGGCGGTTGCCAGCATCTGCTCGACCAGCGTAGTCTTGCCTGCGCCCGCGTGGCCGGTGAGCGCCACATTTCTAATCTCGGCTGTCTGATGCGTCATCTGAGTCCTCCTTATGGTTTTCCCGGCTAAAGAGACCTGCAGCGTCCACTTATTCCTGCGAACTGCCGCGGCCCCAATAATCATGGTTGCATCGGTAAAATCTTACCACTGAAGAATAATTGCACACTGATGACTATCATGTTATCGAAGTCAAATCAACAGGAGCGCTGGGAGAGGCGCTACCAGGAGGGAAGAGCAGCCTGGGATCGTGGCGCTCCGAGCCCGGCTCTCGGCCTCGGACTCGCCCAGATGCCGGAACCGCCAGCCCGGGTATTGATTCCTGCCTGCGGCCGCGGGTATGAAATTGCCGAACTGGCGCGGCGCGGCTACCGCGTTACCGGCGTGGATTTTGCGCCGAGCGCGGTCGCTGACCTGCAAAAGGCACTCAGGGCTCAGCAACTCGATGCCACCGTCGTTGCATCGGATCTTTTCACCTGGGAACCGGATGAACCCTTTGATGTCATTTACGAGCAGACAGCGCTTTGCGCCCTCGAGCCGCAACAGTGGCCGGAATACGCCTCACGTCTCGCCCGCTGGCTGCGTCCGGGGGGGCTTCTGGTAGGCGCCTTCATGCAAACCCATCGTGAGGGCGGCCCACCCTGGCATTGCCCTCTGGACGCGATTGAACAGCTGTTTCGTGCCGAGCAGTGGCTATGGCCCGAGCGTAAGGACCGGACTATTGCTCACCCGAGCGGGCTCAAGGAACTGGCGATCATCCTGAAACGCCGAAACTAGGCCCGAAAGACCACTTTTCTTCAGTCAAATTGTTGCAAGCTCGGGGGCGGTTGCCTAAAGTTGCGCCTCCACAATTTTTTGAGATGCAGCGCAATGAAATTTTTGCTATCGATCACCGTCGGCTTGGCCATGGCATTAACCTCTTTTGCCAGCCTCGCCGCCGGAGA
The DNA here is from genome assembly GCA_002327725.1 of Proteobacteria bacterium UBA2133. Lineage (GTDB taxonomy): Bacteria > Pseudomonadota > Gammaproteobacteria > Arenicellales > UBA868 > UBA868. The sequence goes on along the minus strand of DCXP01000001.1, from coordinate 10,002 downwards.
TATTCAGGCAGGACGGGCCGCAGCGGCAACCTGTATGGGTTGTCACGGCGCTTCGGGAATGCGTAACGCCTACCCTGCGTTTCGCATTCCCAAACTCGGAGGGCAGCAGGCGGAGTACCTCATGCTGGCTCTGAAGGCGTACCAGAACGCTGAGCGGGTCCATCCCACCATGAAGGCCCAGGCGGGGGCGTTGAGCGGCACGGAGATCACGAATATCGCCGCATACCTGAGCGGCCTCGAGGCCACTGCCGCGAGTGAACGCGGCGACGGTGACGCCAAGGCAGGCGAAGCAAAGGCCCAGGCCTGTGCTACCTGCCACGGTGCGGGCGGTGGCAAACCAATCACTCCCCAGTATCCGATTCTCGCAGGCCAATATCCGGATTTTCTCGCCCACGCACTCACCGGATATAAATCCGGGGCCCGCAACAATGCGATCATGAAAGGCTTCGCCTCGGCCCTGAGCGATAGCGACATTCAGGATCTTGCCGCCTACTTCAGCAGTCAACCGTCTACGCTTTCAACCCCGACCAACTGGTAGGACCGTCGGGCACTGGGGATGGGCAGGCGCCGCAGTGACGGCGCCTGATCTCCCGCTGATATTTCCAGCGACCTAACCCGGAGCGCAGCAATCTGTTACCCTCAGCCGGATCACGGTTTACCATAACGGTGCCCTTGCCGTCCGGCCCCCTGCCAGACCATGTCCGACCAGCACCCGCCAACTAACTTTATCCGCCAGTTAGTGGCTGCCGACATCGAAGCAGGCCGCTATCGGCAGGGAATCACCACCCGGTTTCCCCCGGAACCCAACGGCTACCTTCATATCGGGCACGCAAAATCAATCTGCCTGAACTTCGGGCTGGCACGCGACTTCGATGGTCACTGTGCGCTGCGATTTGATGACACCAATCCTGATCGCGAGAGTCCCGAATTCGTTGAAGCCATCAAGTCCGATGTCCGCTGGCTGGGCTTTGACTGGGAGGGACGATTACATCACGCCTCAGACTATTTTGAGCAACTGTACGAATTTGCCATTGAACTGATTGACTCAGGCAACGCCTATGTGTGCGACTTGAGCCCTGATGAGATCCGCAGTACCCGGGGAACGCTAACCGAACCGGGAGTCAACAGTCCCTTTCGCGATCGAAGTCGAGAAGAAAATCTTGCGCTGTTTAAAAAGATGCGCGCCGGGGCGTTTGCCGAAGGCAGTCGGGTCCTTCGTGCACGCATCGATATGGCATCACCCAATCTGCATCTTCGGGACCCCACGCTTTACCGAATCCGCTATCAGACTCATCACAACACCGGCGATCACTGGTGCATCTACCCGATGTATGATTTCACCCATCCCTTGTCCGATGCCATCGAAGGCGTCACGCATTCGCTGTGCACGCTCGAGTTTGAGGACAACCGGGCTTTGTATGACTGGGTGCTTGAGCATGTGACGACGCCGAGCCGCCCTTATCAGACAGAGTTTTCCCGACTGTCCCTGGAATACACGGTGGTCAGCAAGCGGCTACTCACAATCCTGGTTGAGCAAAAAGTGGTCAGTGGCTGGGATGATCCGCGCATGCCGACGCTGTCCGGTATGCGGCGCAGGGGTTATCCGCCGGAGGCGCTGGTGGACTTCTGCACCCGTATCGGCGTCACCCGCAACCATCAGAATGTTGAACTCAGTGTTCTTGAGAACTGTGTCCGGGAAGCGCTTGACCCGCGTACGCCGAGGGCCTTTGCGGTTATCCGGCCGCTGAAGCTGGTGATCGAGAATTATCCTGAGGATCAGGAAGAAGACCTCGCCGCACTTAACCACCCGGGAGATGAGTCGCAGGGCACCCGGCAACTGTCTTTTTGCCGGGAACTCTACATCGAGCACGATGACTTTCTCGAAGACCCGCCGAAAAAGTTCTTCCGGCTCGCACCCGGGCGTGAGGTGAGACTCCGTTATGCCTATCTCGTCACCTGTAGAGAAGTGGTTCGTGATGCATCAGGAAACATTGTCGAGATACGCTGCACCTATGATCCCCAAAGCCGTGGCGGCAATGCGCCTGACGGCCGTAAGGTCAAAGGCACCATTCACTGGGTATCGGCCCGGCATAGCGTGAGGGCCGAGGCAAGACTGTATCAGCCCCTGTTCTCCGATCCTGAACCCGGGTTCTCATCTGACGGTGATCTGGACAGCGTCCTGAACGCGACCTCACTCACCACGCTTGATGACATTCAGGTTGAACCCGGCCTTGCGCAGGCAAAGCCCGGCACCGTCTTTCAGTTTGAACGGCTGGGTTATTTCTGTGTAGACCGGGACAGTACCAACTCGATGGCCGTCTTCAACCGCACCGTCGGCTTGCGGGACTCCTGGGCCCGGTCCAGGTCTGGTTAAATCCGCGCTATCCGGTCCGCCGGATCACGCGGGCGCCGTCTGTCTTTGACGCTTTCCGGCCCACCACGCTGAAACCTTTGCCTGCAGAACCAGCGCGCTCGGCGTTACCACCAGCGTGAGAACGGTTGCAAAACTGAGCCCAAAGACAATCGATGTCGACAACTGCATCCACCATTGGGTAGACGGCGCACCTTGTGTGACCTCCCGGGTGACAAAATCAATGTTGACACCAAACACCATGGGCATCAGTCCCAGCACCGTAGTGGCAGTCGTCAGCAGGACCGGCCGCAAACGCTGTACCCCGGTACGCAGAACAGCCTCGACGGGATCACTGATAGTCTGCCGAAGCCGCGCATAGGTATCGATGAGCACGATATTGTTGTTAACCACAATCCCGGCCAGCGCGATCACCCCGATCCCGTTCATGACGATGCCAAAAGGCGACTGGGTCACGAGCAGGCCAATCAACACACCCACGGTGGACATGACAACCGCAAACAGTATCAGCGACGCCTGATAGAAGCTGTTGAACTGCGTTACCAGTATCAGCGCCATCAGAAACAGTGCCACGAGAAAGGCCTTGCCCAGAAAGGCCTTTGCTTTTGCCTGTTCCTCGTCCTCACCTTTGAAGTCGACCTGAATACGGGAGTCGAGGGGGTTCTGGCCGAGCCAGTCCTGTAACTCGCGCAACTTGTCATCTGCCAAGACCCCCTCGTCGACATCCGCCTTCACGGTAATGACACGAAGGCCATCCACCCGCTTCAGCAGGCCGGTTTTCTGGCGGGCTTCGCGCTTGACGAAGTTCGACACCGGAACCGCCCCTGATGTGGTGTTTATCCGTACGGCATTGAGACCGGTCACTGTGCGATCCATCGTTGGAAAGCGAACCCGGATATCGATCTCGTCCTCACTGTCATCCGGACGATACTCTCCGATCTTGTACCCCCCGGTGGTCATCTGAATGGTGTTGCCGATCCCGCCGATATCGATCCCGTATTTCGCAGCCTGCGCACGGTCCACCGCGAGCGTCCAGTCAATCCCCGGCAATGGGCGGGAATCCTCGATGCTGTTCAAACCGCTCATCGCATCAAATTGGGCTCTCGCTTTTGCCGCAGAAGCTTCCAGCAGTTCCGGATAAACAGAGGAGAGCTGCAGCTGCAAAGGCTTTCCGACCGGGGGACCACCCTCTTCTTTGCGAAGATCAATGATGACACCGGAAAGGTCCTGCAACCTTCGATCAAGGGTGTCAAAGATCTCACTGACCCGCGGCCGCAGGTGCCAGTCGGCGAATTCAAGTGAGACGGATCCGACAATATCCTCGGCTTCTTCATTATTTTTGTCGGACCCCACGTGGGTATAGAAGGTTCGTATGCCGGCCACGTCCAGCACCCGCCGCTCAACGGCGCGCATCATCTCGTCCTGCTCCGAGATAGAAAGGTTGCCCCGGGCCCGTACCTGAATCTGGGCGTTATCCGGCTCTACGTCGGGAAAGAACTCCACACCTGCGCCGATAACGCCATAAAGAAAGAACACGCCGATCAGCGATCCGACTGCAGACATCAGGACCCAGCCCGGCCGCTTCACCGCACCTGTCAGCAATGACAGGTAACGGCCGGTAAAGCCATCAACGCTATTGAGGTCGCCCTTCTCTCCTGCGAGCAATGCCTGCAGCGCGCGCTCGCTGATCACGGCTTTCTTGCCGATCAGTCCGCCAATCGTGGGAACGAAGATCAGTGCCATCAGCAATGAGGCGATGAGCGTAATCAACACCGTCATCGGGAGATACTTCATGAACTCTCCGACCACACCCGGCCAGAACACCAGCGGTAGAAATGCAGCCAGGGTCGTCGCCGTTGACGCGATAATCGGTGCCGCCATCCTCCCGGACGCCTGCAGATAGGCACGGCGCCGGGGCAGTCCTTCGCTGAGTTTGCGGTCCGCAAATTCGGTTACCACGATGGCCCCGTCCACCAGCATGCCCACGGCGAGAATCAGGCTGAACAGCACCACGATATTGAGCGACACACCCAGCAGGAAGAGGGTCAGTAATGCGGCCAGGAACGATCCGGGAATCGCAATCCCGACCAGAAGTCCGCTGCGCACCCCCAAGGCTGAAATCACCACTACCATCACCAGAATCACTGCACTGATGACGCTGTTCTGCAGTTCATTCAGCATGGTCCGGATCTGGTCCGAGTCATCCTGCGAGTAACTGACCTCAACCGTCTCACGCAAGGTCTGGGGCCACTGTCCTTGCTTTTCTTCAACGACTGCGCGGACCTGCTCGATGGTCTCAATCACGTTCTCTCCGGAGCGCTTGGAGACCTCAAGCGCGACGGCCGTTTTTCCGTTGACTCGGGCAAAGCTCGTCGGATCGCGGAAGGTTCTTCGCACGTCGGCGATATCACTCACCCTGACCACGGCATCGCCGTCCACCAGAACCGGCAGGTCAGCGATATCCCGGATGCTCTCGAATAATCCCGGCACCTTGATCGAAAATCGGCCTTTGCCGGTATCCTGAACCCCGGCTGCAACCAGCATGTTCGAACTCTTCACTGTGGCTGCCGCCAGGGCCGGATCCAGCCCGTAGCTTTCGAGTCTCAGGGGGTCAACAATGACTTCCACCACTTCATCCCGATTCCCGGCAATATTGACCTCGAGTACTTGCGCGATTCCCTCGATATCGTCTTTCAGATTCCGCGCGAGCCGATACAGTGCACGATCGGGTGCATCGCCGGACAGAATGACCACCACAACCGGAAACAGGCTGAAGTTGACCTCGTGGACTTCAGGGTCATCCGTCGCCATCGGCAGATTCCCCTTGGCAAGATCGACGCCCTCACGGACATCCGTCAGCGCAGCGTCGGAATCAAAGCCCGCATCAAACTCAAGCAACACGTTGGCGCCGCCTTCATAACCCGTTGAGCGCATTTCCTTGATGCCTTCAATCGACTTGAGCTCCTGCTCCATGGGTCGAATCAGCAGGCGCTCGGCATCTTCGGGCGAGATACCATCGTGACTCATCGTCACATAAATGATCGGAATATCAATGTCCGGCTCGGACTCCTTGGGGATATCCTGATAAGCGATCGACCCGGCGATCAGGATAAAGAACAGAACGGCCAGTACCGTTCGGGAGTAGCCAAAAGCGGCGCCGATGATCGACATCGTCGTCAGCGTGCGCTATTGCACACCGCGGCTCACGGTTACCCGCTGTCCCGTTGACACGAACTCGTGACCCACCGTAATCAGCTCGACAATCTCGGGCAGACCGCCCAGCCACATCCCTTCGGGACTATCGGCAATCAGTTCCACCGGAACAAAGCGGACTGTGGCGCTTCCATCAATAATCTTGACGCCTACCCGTCCTTCGTCGTCCAGGGTCAGTACTGCCGGGCTGAGGCGATGCCCCCGCCGGTCACCGAGATTGAGCCTGATCTTCGCCGTCATTCCCGCGGAGATCGACAAGTCCGGATTATCCGCGGTAACTTCGATAAGAAAGGTGCGGGTCGCGCTGTCGCTCGCACGTGAGATAAACGTCACTTCTCCCTGGAGATGCTGTCCGTCAACGAAGGTCAACTCTGCGGGCATCCCGAGGCGCACCCGGGAGACGTCGCGCTCGGAAATCTGACCCTGGACTTTCAGTTTCGACAGATCCAACAAGCGGAAGGCACTATGGCCGATATCCAGGTAATCGCCGACCTGGACAAAGCGCTGCTCTACCACTCCCGCGAACGGTGCCAGCACCTGGGTTCTGCGGATATCGAGGCGGATCGCCTCCAGCGACGCCTTGGCCGAGTCCAGCAGCGTCTGGGTGCGGGTCAGTTCTGTTGCCGACTGGAGATTTTTCTTCGACAACTGGGCTGCAGCCTGGTACTCGGCCTGGCGCTGCGCCAGCAGTGCCTCGGCCCCGCGCAGCCGCGCTTTGCGATCACCGATATCAATACGCGCCAGCAGCTGCCCCTCATCGACTAAAGCACCGGTTGCTGCGGTGAGAGCGACGATTGTGCCTTTGGTCTGGGCAGGCACGTGAACCTGCCGTTTGGGTGCGGTCACACCCATCAGATGCAGCACCTGGGCAACGGAACCGGCTTTTAAGGTCGCTACCTGCACAGACGGCGGCTGCACTGACCCGCCAGACGCAGCAGGCGTGCTTTGTTCGGATTGCGCTGGGCCTGGCTCCGACAGAAAACCCGAACCAATCCAGATGCCGACAGCGAGCATGAGCACGAGCGCGGCCAGGACGGATTTTTTCATCCACACACTCCAAAAATGCTCAACACGTGTCCCCGCGGGTGGCGTGAATTATAGCGTCCACCCTATCCCGCAGGTCGAGGGATCAGGTCAGTCACGCAAAAATACTCAGCCACCAGGGTATGCTGCTGGATAGTCAAACCACCATGGACCAAGAGGCGGAAAGTCAGGCGGTGCTTTTTGAACACCCCGACAAAACGCAGCAGATGACTGCTTTTCTGGAGAAAAGAAGGGGCGAAAAAACACAAACATGAGCAGGACCATCGACATTGCTGTGCTCGGAGCTGGCCTGTGCTGCGGATATTGATGCCGCCATGGTGCATGGCTATCGGCACCCGGTCGGCCTATTGCGTTTGACCGATATGGCCGGCCTTGATGTCAGACTGGCGATAGCACGGTACCTGCACCAGGCGCTGGGTGCATCGCAGTTTGCGCCTCCCAAACTCCTGCAGGATATGGCTCGTGATGGCCTGCTGGGAAAGAAATCAGGAAAAGGCTTTTATTGTTGGGACGAATGACCTGTGCACCGGCCTGGCTGCCCCTTATACTGAACGCCGGCGGGTATAGATCATAACGTAGCCCTTGCAGACCACAGAGGGACAATCACCGCAACTTGAGGGAAAGTCGGCAGGATCGAGTTGCTGTTCGTATACTTCGTAACCCATCGCTGCGTACAGTTCACGTGCTTCGCGGGCCCGGGAGGAATCTGCCAGATAGCGCTTTACCCAGCCATTTGCCGTAAGCACTGGATCGGCCATAACCGCACTCGAATCAGTTGCATCATCAGTATCCACCCTCGTGGGATTGCGGCAACCGCCGGGAAATGGCCGCTCAGGCAACAGCGGCACCCGCCACCGTCAGGCCGGTGCCCATACCTAACTGCTGCATCCGCCGGTGTCCCAGCACGGCAGCACCCAACGCGGCCGCAAACTGAACCAGATCCCCCTCAGGAACATTGACTTTCTGGCCCAGCTTGTCCTGCACCTCATCGACCATCGTGCGAAACCGTAACAGGCCCCCAACCAGGGTATACCCGGGCTCAGCACGGACCCGTTTCATCAGTTGGACCGACCGCTTGATCAGCGATGAGATTGCACCCTGCATGATGTCCGCCGGGGCAATACCCTGGGACAGGTGATTAATCACTTCAGACTCAGCAAACACCGCACATACCCCGGAAATGGCAACAGACTCGCGCGAGGTAGTCAGCAGCGGTCCGATATCTTCTGTCTTAAACCCCATGTAATGGGCCGTCTTCTCCAGAAAGGCTCCCGTTCCAGCGGCACACTTGTCGTTGAGTCGAAACGAATCGACCTTGCAGTTCTCGTCGATCCGGCTCGCTTTCATGGTCTGGCCGCCAATATCGAGCACGGTTCGGGTATCAGGAAAAAAGAACGCAGTACCGCGTGCGGCAGCAGTCAGATCAGTCACCGCCGCATCCTTGTCTTCGACCTGGTGACGGCCAAAGCCGGTAGCGATCACATAGCCAACGTCGCTGCGCTTCAGCCCGCTGTCCGTCAGAGTCTCGTTCAATAATCGTTCCGAGACTTCTCCCAGTTTGAACCCGGTCTGTGCCAACTTGCGGCTAACGATCTTGCCGTCAGCCGAAAGGATGACACACTTGGTGTAGGTAGAGCCTACGTCTATGCCGACTGTACAGTCCATTACGCCACCTCTGCACTGGCCGCGGGTTTGCGGCTCTCAAGAATATGGTCCAGGGCAAAAAGTGCTGCGCCGAGCGCGCCGATGTAGTGAGCCTGTTCACTGACATTCAAGCGGGTGCCGAGGCGATCCTCCAATGCCTTTACCATAGCCACGTTACGGGTCACCCCCCCAGTGAATGTAATTTTTTCTTCCAGTCCTACCCGACGCACCAGACCGATGGTTCGGGTGGCGATCGACTGATGCACTCCCCAGAGGATGTCGGGCAGTTTTTTTCCTTTACCCAGCCACGAGAGAACCTCTGACTCGGCAAAAACGGTACAGGTGGTACTGATACGCACGGGCTTATCCGACTTCAGGGCCGTGACGCCAAGGTCGTCCAGAGGCAGATCCAGCGCCATCGCAGCCGCCCCGAGAAAGCGGCCAGTCCCGGCAGCGCACTTGTCATTCATACAGAAATCATTGATTTCACCGGAGGGACTGACACTGATCGCTTTGGTATCCTGGCCGCCCATATCGATTACCGTACGGGTGTCGGGAAACATCTTTACCGCACCCCGTCCATGACAGCTAATCTCGGTAACTTGGGCATTACCAAAGGTGACCTTGTAACGTCCGTAGCCGGTGCCGATGATGTAGTCGATCTCTTCTTCGCGCAGGTTTACGCTGCGCAGAGCCTGTTCATAGACCTTCTCGGCTGCCTGCACTACATTCGCCCCGGTTTCATCAAGAGCGGTCGCAACCAGATTGCCTTCCTCATCAACGATCGCGGCTTTACTCTGGGTCGACCCCACATCTACACCTGCTGCATACGCCATGTCTCGATTCCTCTACTCGTTCAGGCCGCGGCCTGTTGGCTGCGACGCGATGCAAGCCCCTCGAAGAATGCGTCTATCCGGTTCTTCATCTGGGCTTCAGAAACAACACGTTTGTCCATCATGTCCGATTCCAGAAACAGCGACGGGACATCACGCTTGTCCATCAGGTAGCGCCGGCTGTCGGCCAGGCCAGTAGAGACCGTGCGACAACTCTTGATCGGGTGATAAACCACGCCGTCCACTTGCATGTCATCGATCATGTCCTCAACCATGTAGCTCTGATGGAACATACTGTCCATGGCATCACGGACGCTGAGCAACACACCCTCGGCCAGGCTCTCGACCGGGCGTTGCAAGTCGTACTGGAAGCCTCGGTTGGTGCCGCCGGAGGCAAACCACAGATAGGTCGAATTGACAAAGGTGCCGCCCCAGTCTGAGAACATCTCGTTAAAGCGCCGGAAAATCGGGTAGCAGGGTACACCGACAAAGATCAGTCGGTATTTTTCGTCCGTCAGAGTACCGATGCCGTTCGCCGATTTGTATTCCATCTCCTCGACCAGTTCCTTGAAGTATTGACTGCCCTGCTCGGTACCGCGAAAGCCGTTGGCAACACCCAGGTAGACAGTCCCCTCAGTGACGGCATTGAACACCGAAGGTAGACTGGCATTCAGTTCCAGAACTCGCTGCCAACTGCTGGCCACGTCGTTGGCATATCCCAGCACCTCGCGCAACTTGTCTATATCGAACTTGCGGCCGGTTACCTCCTCGCACAGGGTAATCAGTTCGCGCACCTGGGCCTCAACATAACTGCGGTCGTTCTCGAACGACCGATCACCCGGGCCAGTGTGCACCCCACCCTCGCGACTGCCGGGTACGTCCAGTGTGAAAATCGGG
>DCXP01000085.1:66753-83179 GCA_002327725.1 Proteobacteria bacterium UBA2133 | reverse complement strand
CACGAAAATCCGCTATGTAAAAGCGTGGCGGTGGCTCCTCCCTGCGCCAGACCTCAAACGGTAATCGGCCCTGCAGATACGTCACCGCTGTTACAGTTTAATTAACGCAGATCAGATACCCAGTCGATCCAGAAAGCCGTACCAGCCCACCGACGCTGACAAAAACCACGGCTTTCCGTAATACAGCGGCCGGGTCTGAAACGGCAGGTCAGAAAGGACACTCCTCCCCTCTTCCAGGCCAAGCACCTGCTGGCCGAGCCGGGTACCAAAGTAACTCGCCAATGCCACACCCGAGCCGCAGTAACCCAACGCGTACCAGATTCCGTCATGGCATCCAAGGTGCGGCATGCGCTGAAAGGTCCAACCGACAAAGCCCATCCATGAGTGACTCACTTTGGCATCGCGAAGTTGCGGGAAGATCGCCGTCATATGGTCATGCAGTCGGGGGGCGCTCACCCGGGGATCGGTCTCGCTAAGGGACACCCGGCCACCAAAGAGCATCCGTCGCCCATCCGGCGACAGGCGGTAGTACACAACGATCCGGCGGGTATCGACAATCATGCGGCCACCGGGGATCAAAGATCGCGCGGTAGTTTCGCCAAGGTCCTCTGTCGCAATCATGTAAGTCCCAATGGGGAACACTCGGCGCTGCTGCCAAGGCGTCAGCCGGCTGGTGTAGCCGCTGGTGGCGATGAGCACTTCCCCTGCGTGCACACGGCCCCTGTCTGTGTCCACGATAAATCCCGCCCGGTCACGACCGCGCTCAATTGCCACGGCGCGGGTATGGCCCACAACACTCGCACCGCTCTCAAGGGCGCGGGCAAGGATCCCCTGGTGAAAGGCGGCGGGATCAACTGAAGCGTGCTGACACTGCACCAGACCGCCGTGATAAAAGTCGGTGTCGATCTCCTTTGGCTGATCCACCCGGGGCACCAGAAAGGCTTTCATCTCAAGGCCTGGTTGCTGGGATTCGAGCTTGCGAGCCAGTTTCTCGTAGTGACGCGGCGTATGGGCACCAAAGAAACGGCCGCAGACACGATAGTCGCAGTCAATATGCTCATCCCGGATAAAGTCGCCGATCCACGCCAGCGCCCGCTGGCCTTCACGATGAACCTCGAACGCTGCCTCCCGTCCATGCTCCTTTTCAAGTGCCGCAAAGTCCGGCTTGATTCCAGTAGATACCTGACCTCCATTTCGTGAACTGCATCCCCATCCGGGCTCCTCGGTATCGATCACCAGGGTAGAACGTCCCGCACGGGCGGTCTGCAGCGCGGCACACAAACCGGTGTAACCCGAACCCACGACCAGCACATCGACGCTATCCGGCAGCACCGGTAAGGCTTCCTCAGACCGCGGCGTCCGCTCCCACCAGTAGGGGTATTCACGCAACCCGGAAGAGAGCAAGCAGTTCGAGTCCCGGTTCATGGTCGGCTTCGGCTATTCAGGCAGGTCGCTGACCTGATAGGTTGCCCCCGTCAGCCACTCGGGTGCAATCTCCACGCCCCAGCCGGGAGTGTCGCTGACGGTGACCGTTCCGTTGGTCATCGTATAGGGTGACTCTACGAAGAGGCCTTCCTGCCACGGATAATAGTTCGGACCCTCGATAGAGAATTCAAGATATTTCCCGGCATTGGGGATCGCTCTTAACAGATGCATGGTGAACAGCGTTACCATCGAAAGGTTGGCGCAGTGTGGGGTGCAGGCCAAGCCCTTGTCCGCCGCCATTGCGGCGACTTCCATGGCGCGAAGCATGCCGCCAACATAACAAACATCAGGCTGCACAACATCGACCGCAGGCATTTCAATCATACGGCGCCAGATTGAAAGATCGCAGTCCTGCTCCCCGCCTGTGACGTCAAGCGACAGTGCCTGTGTCACCTCTTGGGTCTGCTCGAGTTCCCAGTAAGGGCAAGGCTCTTCAAAATGCTCGACGCCACAATCCTCCAGCAGTTGCCCCACCGCAATCGCCCGTTGTGGCGAAAATCCACTATTGGCATCCACCAGTAAAGAAACTTCATCCCCCAGCGCACGTCGGACTGCCGGCACGATCGCCTCGGTACGCCCGGGCCACTCATCGGCATCATGACCGCATTCCGCCCCCACACGAAACTTAAAGGCATCGAAGCCGAATTCATCACGCAATCGGTCTAGTCTCTCGGCCTCGTCCTCGGGAGCGATCTCGCGCCGCATGCTGGAACCATAGGCGCGCAGGCGGCCCGGTGATCCGCCCAGCAGTTCACAAACGCTTTTCTCCTCTTTCCTCCCCTGCCGGTCCCATAGCGCAGTCTCAAGCCCCGCAAGTGCCCGTCGGAGGTAAGACCCGGGGAACTTGTGCTCGCGCTCAGGGATGATCCGCACCAGCGAAGCGATTTCGTCAGCACTCTCGCCCAGTGACCAGGGTGCAATCTGGCGATGAAGCACCATTGCCGTGATGTCGGCATTGTAGGGTGATACCTGTCCCCATCCCACGCTGCCGTCGCGGCAGGTGACGCGGACAAAAGACAGGACCTCGCGGCTGAAGGTCTCAATTCGGTTAATCGTCGGGCCGTCATCCGAATCCGGCATAAAGAGTCCTTAACTTGCGCTGGGCATCGTTCAGTGCGTTATTGTGGCTGAAAGCGTCAGCATTGCCTATGCTCCCAGAGAAGTTACTCAACAGATAACGGCAACCTTGCTGAAACCAAAGCCCTCTAAAATAGCGGGGGAGTAGCACGCTTTTGCACATAACTGCTAACCGCTATTGGTTACCTGCCTGACAGACACGGACAACGCCTTTTGACCGACGATCGCCGACAAAATCCCCAGCAGCGACTTGCCGGGGTCCTGTTGCTCATCATGATTATCGCGTCCGTACTCGCCGGATTTGGTCTTTCGGACTTCCTCTGGGTGGCCGGTTTCAGCGCCCTCGCGGCCCTGGTTCTGCTCTGGCCCCGTACCCGCCGGACCCAACGCATTCAGTGCACGATTTTCGTCACGGCAGGCTTCGCCTGCCTGGCGATTGCCTGGCACCAGGGCTATCAAGAGCTGCCGGTAAGGCAAATGCTCACCCAGAATCACCTCTTGATCAGTCTTCTTTCTGCCGTGAGTTTCCTGAGACTGATTACCGACACACGCGGCACAGGCCGTCCTACCCCCAAAGCTGGGGAAAATGCCTTCTGGCAGACAATCACCGGGATTCATCTTTTCTCATCGGTGATTAATCTCTCCGCGCTCATCATCTTCGGGGACGCGCTTTCGAAGAAACAAAAGCTCGACCGCACGAGTGCGACCAGCCTGCAGCGGGGATTCTCGCTGGCGGCGCTCTGGTCGCCGTTTTTTGCAGCGATGGGTACCTGCCTGCTGTACGCACCCGGCACGAAACTGCCCGACCTGTGGCTGCTCTCCATCCCGCTTTGCCTTTTTGGCTTCGCCCTCACCTGGACCGAGCACCGATTCCGAAAATCGGGAGGGCTGGGCACCTTCGAAGGCTATCCCGTCAACTTTCGTGCCCTGTGGGTACCTTCGCTCATGGTGGTCTGTGTACTGACAGCGAATTCGCTGTTTCCGGGCGTCTCTGTCCTGGTGCTCGTCTCAGCGCTCTCTCTGATCGTAACGGCCTCGGTCATCGCCATCCGGGAATCATTCTTCCGGGCCATCGCAACCATTCGCAATTTCAGTTACGGTCGTCTGCCCGATATGTACGGAGAACTGGTGCTCTTTTTCAGCACCGGCGTGATGGCGACCGGAATCTCCGCACTGGTAGCAACGACCCACCCCACGCTCGATGCCTTCGGCTTTACGCCCGGGATCGCTATTGCCCTGCTCGCGATCCTGCTTTCGCTTGCAGTTGCCGGTGTGCATGCCATTGTCAGCATCGTGGCTGCATCTGCCATCGTCGCACCGCTCAATCCTGAGCCTGCCGTGCTGGCATTTATTTTTCTCGTGAGCTGGTCCGTCGGCGCGACGGGAGGTCCGATCTCGGGCCTCAATCTCGCGATGCAAAGCCGTTATGGTGTCGCACTGAGTGAATGCTTTACCTGGAACCTGCGCTACACGATCGGCATGTTCCTGGGTGCAAGTGCCATCATCCTGGTGGCGCTCGACTGATCAACGCCCACAACCTCATTCGGGCGCAAGATACCAACGGAACTCCAGCGGCGTGAACTCGTTATGGAAGGCATCAAGTTCATGCTGCTTGCATTCACGGTAAAGTTCCAGGTACGACGTGCCCAGGTAATTTCCCAGGCGCTTGGCACTCTCCAGGCGGTTAAGGGCGCTTTGCCAGGTAAACGGCACCTCCCGATCCAGTTCGGCTCCCGCATTATCCTGACGCGCGGCAGGCGGATTGAGTTCGTGCGTGATGCCGTGGTGAATACCCGCAAGGATCGCCGCCAGGGTAAGGTAGGGGTTGGCATCGGCTCCCGCGATCCGGTGCTCAAGCCGACGGGCCTCCTTCTCCCCGGCCGGGACCCGAACTGCTACCGAGCGATTGTTATAACCCCAGGTTCTGCCAGTCGGTACATAAAGGTTCGGCGCAAATCGACGGAAGGAATTCACGTTCGGCGCAAAAATCGCCATCGACTCGGGAAGCAGTTCCAATGTGCCGGCAATCGCATGTCGAAGCGGGTCCGCACCCTGGTCGGACCCATCATCGAAGATATTGCGGCCTGAGTCATCAAGTACGCTGATGTGGGCATGTAAGCCATTTCCGGCGCTATCGGGATATGGCTTGGCCATAAATGTTGCGGCAACCCCATGCTTTCGCGCGAGACCTCTGACTGCCCGCTGCAGCAGGATTGCATGGTCCGCCGCCTTCACTGGATCACTGACGTGTTCCAGATTGATCTCAAACTGGCCTGCTGCATACTCTGAGGTCGCGCCACCCAGGGGTACCCCTTGTGCTGCGCATACCGATTCCATCTCGCTGAGAAAGCCGCTCACCCCATCGAGATCCGCCAGGCTGTAAACCTGCGTACGCTCAGCCAGCCGGCCGGTATCCGGAAGTGCCGGGGGATGCGCCTCGCCGGCGTCGGCACCCGCCGCATCGAGCAGGTAAAACTCAAGTTCCAGAGCAACGACCGGATGCAGACCGTCGCCGGCAAGCCGCGACACTACCCTGCTAAGCACATGCCTTGGGTCCACCGGGCACGGTTCCCCATCCAGTTCGTAGAGAATACCCAGCACTTGAGCCGCACCGGATCCGGCCCAGGGGACGGCTGCCAGTGAACCCGCCACCGGGCGCGCTGCGACATCGGGATCACCATCGGAAAAGCCCCGCCCTCCTGCGTCGGTGCCAACGCCGTTGACGTCAAGAAGAAACGTGGAGCTCGGTATCTGAATGCCCTGGCGGTACAGTTTCTCGAAGTGCTTTCGCCCCACCCGCTTGCCGCGGATGATGTTGCAAAGATCCGGCAGCAGAACATCGACAAATTCACACTCAGGATGTGATTCCAGAAAACACTGAAGTTCCGCTTCTTCTGCGCCCATCGTTTCCGTCATGTCTGCTCCTGATCCGCCATTTCGCCCACTGGCCCCGGATGCTGCCTGGCATAGGTTTCGCGACTCAGCGCGATACTGACGATTGCTACCGCGAGCCAAACCAGCATCAGAGCGAAACCCAGCCGATAGGTCTCAAATGTGTAGATCCTCAGTCCATCGGGTCCGACACTACCGCTCCAAAGCCGGTCCAGCAACCAGCCGATCAACGGCTGCAAGAGCATAGGCCCGCACATCACCCCCATATTGACGACGCCGGATACGGTTCCGGCGAGATTCATCGGCACGGATTCTTTGGCCTGGGTGAAACCCAGAATCATCCCGCCGGAGAACAATCCCGCACCGAGCAGCACGCCGATCAACAACCACTGGGGCAGGCCCGGTACGAGGATCGCCACAACCCAGCACATCGCTGCGAGGCAGGTTCCCGCGAGATAGGGAAGTCTACGCAGGCCAACCCTTTCGGAAATGACCCCAAAAAGCGGCCCGCTGAACGCCCAGGACAGCAACATACTCGAGCACACGATCGCCGCTATGGCAGGAGACATCCCGTATGCATGGGTCAAAAACGGGATCCCCCATAGCCCGGAAAACGCCAGGACCGACCCAACGATTCCACCCGGAGCAATCGCGAGGAGTACCGTGTTGCGGTACGAAAATACATTCTTTAGTTTTTGCCACTCGGATCCACGGACTCCGATACCTGAACTGACTTTAATGTATCCGGAATATCCCCGGTCCGTTGGATCATCCCGAACCACCAGCCAGACAGCGACAGCCAGTGCGAGTCCGACCGCCGAAACGACCAGAGTCACAATTCGCCACCCGAACGCTTCGCTTGCAAGATGCAGTGGAACCCCCGCGAAGACGGCTCCGGTCATGCCTGCGACCAGCAACAGGCCCGTGGCAAGGGAAAATCGTTCAGGCGGCAGCCAGTGGGTGACAAGCTTCAGGGTACAGACAAATCCTACAGCCACAAACCCGCCAATCAGCAAGCGCCCGACGCCCGCCCAGAAAAGCGATGGCGCCAACGCAAAGATGACGGCGCCGAGGGTGCTCAGCACCAGGCCGGCCGTCAGCAGTCGGCGCGGGCCGAATCGGTCGGCCAGCAGCCCGGTTGGGATCTGCATCAGCACATAGGAATAAAAGTACAGCGCGGAAAGACTGCCAAGTGAGGCGGCGCTCAGGCCGAAATCCAGGCTGAGTTCACGGTGCAGAACCGCAGGCGCCACCCGGTGAAAAAAACCCAGGAGAAAAAGTCCCGCCCCCATTGCCCATACAGACCAGGCAAGCACCGACGGCGCGTAGCGATCCGGATTCTTCGAAGAGGGCATAAAAATGGCGGGCTCGGTTATCGACTTTGCTTCAATTTCGGTTTTAAATTGGCCCTGTCCAATTCAGTATCGGCCCACTACCATCCCGGGGCGTTCGCGTGAATAACTGCCTGAATCAACTTGCGGGTCTTGATAGTGACTATCTAGATGGCGAGTTGCTTAAAGTCGCCTTTTTGCAAGGCGTGTGCGGCTCCCTCTTCTAGAATTCTGCGCATGTCTGATTCTTGATCGCAACAGGATCCGATTTTTCAATTCGAATCATGAAACCCTATTCCGCCTGGAAAGTATTCGTTAACGGCCTGACCGGCCAAAAAGGCTGGGAGCGCGCCTGGCGCGATCCTGAGCCTAAAGCGCAATACGATGCTGTGATTGTCGGCGCCGGACTCCACGGACTCGCAACCGCATATTATCTTGCCAGGAACCATGGTATCACCAATATCGCGGTCGTTGAGAAAGGCTGGCTCGGCGGTGGAAACGCTGGTCGCAATACCACCATTGTCCGCTCCAATTACATGCTGCCGGGAAACCGCGAGTTCTATGAGCACTCCCTGAAACTCTGGGAGAACCTGAGCCACGACCTCAATTACAACGTGATGTTCAGTCAGCGGGCACATGTGACCTTGCTGCATAGCCCTGCCGCCAGAGACGCTGCTGCACGGCGTTACAACACGATGCGGCTCACCGGGTCTGACGGCGAACTGTGGGACCTTGAGACACTGAAACGCACTATCCCGCACCTTAACTATTCTCCCGATGCCCGGTTTCCGATTATTGGGGCGATGGCGCAGCCCCGCGCCGGGACAGCCCGGCATGATGCGGTTGCCTGGGGCTATGCCCGCGGTGCCGACCAGTACGGTGTCGATATCCTCCAGAACTGTGAAGTCACTGGGGTGGAGCGAAACGGCAGCACCGTCACCGGCCTGCAGACCAGCCGCGGCGTGATCCGCGCCAAAAAAATCGGCTTCGCGGTGGCGGGCAATACCTCGCGGCTCTGGCGGATGGCAGAGCTTGGGAAGCTGCCGATTGAGTCACATAAACTGCAGGCCTTTGTGTCCGAACCGCTCAAGCCGCTGCTTGATCATGTCGTGGTCTTCGGCGTTGGCGGCGCTCACTTCTACATCTCCCAGTCGGATAAAGGCGGGATGGTCTTCGGCGGCGATCTTGACTGGTACAAGTCCTATGCCCAGCGGGGCAATCTTCCGATTGTCCAGGATGTGGCGGAATGCGCAACATCAATTCTTCCCTGCCTGGGTCGGGTGCGGCTGCTGCGCCACTGGTCGGGGATAATGGATATGTCCATGGATGGCTCTCCTTTCATCTGTAAAACCCCGCTCGAAAACCTGTACCTGAACGCCGGCTGGAACTACGGCGGATTCAAGGCAAGCCCCGCATCCGGCTGGTACTTCGCCGACCTGATCGCCAATAACCGTCCCGACCCGGTGATCGCCAACCACACGCTGGATCGTTTTGCCCGCGGCATCAACATTGATGAGCGCGGCGCAGGTCCTGACCCCAAACTGCACGGATAGCCCCGTCATGCTCAGAATTTCCTGTCCTTTCTGCGGTGTCCGGGACCACAGCGAATTCAGCTACGGCGGTGATGCGTCAGTCGAGTATCCGGCGCTGGATGCACCGGAATGCGAGTGGATCGAGGCGGTATTCCAGCGTGAAAACCCCGACGGAGTGCAGTTTGAAACCTGGCAGCACCTGCATGGCTGCAGGATGTGGCTGGTGGTGGAAAGGGATACCTGCACCCATGCAATCCACTCTGTCAGACCCGCTCACAACGGCATCGCACGAGTCCTCAATAACGAGGCCGCCGGGACAGACGAATCATGACCGCTCGCCGGCTTGCCAACGGCGGTCGCATCGACCGAAGCCAGACCCTGACTTTCAACTGGGACGGAACGGACCTGCAGGGCTATGCCGGCGACACGCTGGCATCGGCCCTGATGGCCAACGGTGAGCAGATACTGGGCCGCAGTTTCAAATACCACCGTCCCCGGGGGATTATGTCTGCCGGAGTCGAGGAGTCCGGCGCACTGGTCACCATCGGCCAGGGGGCCAGGCGAGACGCCAACGTCCGCGCCACGACGCAGCCGCTCTATGATGGCCTGATCGCCCGCGGCCAGAATGCCTGGCCGAGTGTCCGCTTTGATGTGGGCGCCGTCAACAATCTGCTGGGGCGTTTCTTTGCAGCCGGGTTTTACTACAAGACCTTTATGGGCCTGCCGCCCTTCGAGTGGGGCCGCGGTACCGGGATGTGGATGCGCTACGAGAAAATCATCCGCAAGGCCGCCGGCATGGGCGAGGCCTCGCGGGAACCGGACCCGGATCATTATGAACATGCCCACGGCTATTGCGATCTTCTCATCGTGGGGGGTGGTCCTGCCGGGCGCGCGGCTGCACTCACGGCAGCCGGTGCAGGATGCGATGTGGTTCTGGTCGAGCAGGATACGGTACTCGGGGGCGACAGCCTCAATCGCCCTGGTGAAACCGCAGCCCTGCCCCAGGAAGTTCGCGAACTCGAAAACGCCGGTGTACGCGTAATGACGTCGACCACCGCTTTCGGGCTCTACGATGGCGGGGTCGCCGGACTTCTGGAGCGGGTCACTGATCACCTGGCGGATCCTCCTTCGTGGCTGCCCCGCCAGCGCTTCTGGACCCTGCGCGCACGCTGTACGGTTCTCGCATCCGGCGCATTGGAAAGACACATCGCCTTCGGCGATAACGACCGCCCGGGCCTGATGACGGCCAACGCCGGCCGCGCCTACCTCAACCGCTTTGCGGTCCAACCGGGTGAGAGCATGGTTATCGCCACCAACAATGATTCTGTCTATGCATCGGCATCCGATCTTGCCGACTCGGGCGCCACGGTTGCTATTCTCGATTCCAGAAGCAGTGTTCCCGAGGCATTACGATCGCTTTGTGAGGCAGGCAGCATCAGTCTGCGGCTAGACGCCGCGCCACTCAAAGTGCTGGGCGCCAACGTGGTCTCGGGCCTGCAGACCGCACAACGCCAGGCCGGCGGCTGGCAATCAGCCGATCGTCTCGACTGCGATCTGGTACTGGTCTCGGGCGGCTGGTCTCCTGTGGTCAACCTCCTGTCCCACCGGGGCGTCAAACCGGTCTGGAATGCCGAGCTGGCCTGCTTTCTCGCGCCCGCTTGTGAAGAGCCGATCCTGGCAGCGGGAAGTGCGGCAGGCATCTGGGATCACGATGCCTGTGCCGATTCGGGCCGCGCTGCTGCCAACCAGGCAATGCAGATGCTGCAGGATCCGTCACACACCCCGACCGCCCCAACACCGGGGCGCTGGGAAGGGCCGATTGATCCGCTCTACGAGATCCGGGTGACCGGTCAAAAACTCAAGTCCTTTGTCGATCCGCAACATGACGTCAGCGCAGACGATGTCCGTCTTGCGCATCACGAAGGCTACGTATCGGTGGAGCATCTCAAGCGCTACACCACGCTGGGTATGGCAACCGACCAGGGCAAGATGGGAAACATTATCGGCATGGCCCTGATGGCAGAAGCCCTCGGCAAGGAGATTCCTGAGGTCGGCACCACCACATTCCGGCCACCCTACACGCCGATCAGCATTGGTGCCCTGAAGGGCCGGAACGTCGGACCGCACTTTCGGCCGCTGCGCCGCACCCCGCTGCATGACTGGAACCTTGCAGCGGGCGCTACCATGACCATGGCGGGTCTGTGGCACCGGCCCTGGTTCTTTGCCCGCGACGGCGAAACGATCAGCGAGGCATACGTCCGCGAAGCCGAGACAGTCAGGCGTACGGTTGGCCTGTGTGATGTGACGTCGCTCGGGAAAATCGCCATCCAGGGGCCCGACGCTACGGAACTGCTGAACCGGGTCTACAGCAATCCGTTCGCCAAGCTCCCCGTCGGCAAAACCCGCTACGGAATCATGCTGCGCGATGACGGGCTGGTGATGGATGACGGCACCGCCTGGCGTCTTTCGGAGAACGAGTACTTCATGACGACCACCACCGCGCATGCGGCGAAGGTCATGGCTTTTCTTGAGGAACTGATCCAGACCCGCTGGACTGACCTGAAAGTTCATTTGACTTCTGTCTCGGAACAATGGGCCGGGGTCGCCGTTGCGGGCCCGCTCTCACGGCAGGTGCTCAAAGCCTGTGTCGAGGAACCCGCCCTGGTCTCCGACGGCGAACTTCCCTTCATGGGGGTGGTCGAAACCACAATGCGCGGCAATATCCCCGCGCGTATCGCACGAATCAGTTTTTCCGGAGAACGCGCTTTCGAGGTTTATGTTCCCTCGGATTTTGGGCCGGCGGTCATGCAGAACCTCTGGGACGTGGCACAGCCAATGGATGGCTGTCTCTATGGCCTTGAGGCGCTCGCTGCGCTCAGGATAGAAAAAGGCCACGTCACGGCCGCAGAACTCGACGGAAGGGTCACCATTGATGACGCCGGCCTCGGCCGGATGGCGTCTGACAAAAAATCATACATCGGCAGCGCCCTTCGCCATCGCCCCGAACTTCAACGGGAGGACCGGCCGACGCTGGTGGGAATATTCCCGCGGGACCGGCGGGAGATCTTCAATGCGGGCGCTATTCTCTGTCCGGCCGATGAGGTTTCGGGCTACGGTGAAGGCTGGATCACCGCCGTGACCCACTCGCCTGCCCTGGGCCACTGGATCGGGCTTGGCTTTATCAACGGTGGTCATAAAAAGTGGCACGAGCGTGACGTCGTCTGCGCGGACCCCATCCGCAAGGGCAATACCGCGGTCGAGATCGTCTCACCGCATATGTACGATCCTGAGGGAGAGCGGATGTATGGCTAAGCGGCAATCCGCATTGGCATCAAGTTACCAGCGGGGGATGCATGGACACCCCGGGGAACCTGGCGTCCGGCTCCAGGAGATCGAGGACCTCGTTTTGCATCAGGTGGGTGCATGGCCGGATACCCTTACCGAGGTCGGCGCGACTGTTGCGCAGGCGATCGGTACTGCACAGGCACCGGCGCCGGGCCGGGCCGTCTCCAGCGCAGGTGGAACCGCGTTGCGGGTAGAGCCGCTCAAATGGTGGCTGCTTGGCGCCGAGCCTGCATCACTTGACGCCGAGATGGGAGCAACACTCGATCTGTCACATTCGCGTACCCGGATTCTTCTCTCGGGCCCCGAAGCGCCGGTCTGCCTCAGCCGGCTGCTGCCCATTGATCTTCGCCAGGACCACTTTCCAGTTGCCCGGGTCGCCTCGGGTGGGATTCATCACGTCGGGGTGACCTTGTGGCACAGCGAGGCGGGTTACCAACTCTTTCTTCCGCGGGGCTTTGCCCAATCCCTATGGGAGATTCTCGTCGAAACAGCCGAACAGTTCGGCCTGGAGATCATCTAGGCCAGGTACCTGCGGCAAGGCCCCTCAGCCAAGCACCGAGAAACTGCTGTCCGGATTGATCTTGCGACGTCGCGACATGCTGGCGCTGTCGAGTTCAAAGTCAATATGGCTGAGCCCGAACTGGAAAGGCTCACGGTCGTGATCGTTTCCTGATTCACAGTAATCGACCAGCCCCGCCATCAGCCGCCCCGCGGCTGGCGCATTCTTGAACTGGTTACCGCTCGAGCCGCAGGCCATGTAGAAGCCATCAATAGCCGACCGGTCATATATGGGCAGCCAGTCCTCGGTCACATCGTAGAGATCCACGACCCCGCGCATCCGGCTCGGCAGTTTGAGCCCGCCCATACGCTGCGCAAGCCGTAAGGCCTGGGTCGTTGCCTGGTCTGAAAAATCCCGGTTGAAATCATCGGCGTCGACCCAGTCGTGGGGGTCACAGGGCGGGTCTTCGCTCCCGGCAAGAACATAGTTTCCCGTCTCGGGCCGGCAATAAACACCGATGTCGTTGTCAGACACCACGAGACCGGCCTGTTCAACGTCGAGGCCCTCGGGTGCCGGTACATGCACCACCTCCTGGCGCAGGGCGCGGGTCGTGATCCGCATATCCGAATCCGCACCGGCCAGCCGGTTGATCTTCGAGGAGTGTGGTCCGGCAACGTTCACCACGACCGGAGCTTCAATCACCGTGCCGTCACCCAGCACGACGCCTTTAACGCGGCCCGCTTCTGAAGGAATCTGGCTGACTTCACGGTTGAAGAGGAACGTACAGGCCGCGGCCTGGGCCGCGGCCTGTATATTCTGCGATGCAAGCAGGGGGTCGCTGATGTATCCCGCGGTTGGAAAAAATACCCCACCTGCAATCCGTCCCGCACCGGGTTCTCCAAACTCAGGATCATCCATTCGTTTGGCTGGCGCGTAGCATCGAAGGTCATAGCCCGGCAGACGCCGGGTGATCTTGTCTTCGTCCCACTCCTCAAAAGGGATTGAGAGTATCCGGACATTCTCGAGCACATTTTTCAGGTATCCGTTTCCTTCGGTCTTCATCACCAGGCACCCGGTCTGATGAAACTTTGCCGCCTCCAGATCGCCAGGGATGTCGGACCCAAGGTATCCCGACCAGTCTTCCCAGTCATGATAGGCGTCAAACGCGAAGGCCGTCCCCTCCAGTGTCGAGTAATGGACTCTGATGATGGCGCAGGAACTCGACGTAGAACCGTACCCAGCCGCCGGTGCACGATCCACGCAAACGGTACGCCGGCCGCCCTTCGACAACTCAAGGGCGACCGCTGTCCCGATAATGCCTGCACCGATGACGACCGCATCGGCGGACGAATGCTTGCTCATTAGGTTGGTTGCTCCATAATCTCATTACCTTTCAACGACATCCTGGCCGATTTCGCCAGCGCTCAGTTGGCAATGGTGCCAAGCGTAGAGATCACACCGGTCAGGTAGTGATGATATTTATAGTATCCCGCCGGGGTGCCAAGATAGCCGTCCACCCCCCAGTTGTTATTCATCGTGATATCAAGGTATGAAAAGTTTTCGCTGTCATACTTTGGATCATACGCGCCATGAGTGTGATACGAGGCGGTTGCATAACCAGAGGGGACACTGGTTGGTGAGCCGATGTTCACTCTGTCCACTGTCCCCTTAACGGGCTCTGTCGCGCTGAAGGTGGTATCGGAATTTCGATAGACCCAGCCTCCGTACTCCAGATTCTGGGCAACGGAGGTCGGATTGACACTGTTGAGGACATTCCGGGCAGTTTCATGCTGGGTGGAAAAGCGCAGTTGGCTATCCGTATCATCACTGCCGGAGGTCGCGACCAGCGCAATGCCAACGGCGCCCGCTGCGAGTAAAGCCGTCGTGGCGATCTGGGCGCCGTTATTGCCGCCCTCTGTGGCGAGCAATGCCCCGCTTCCCCGCGTACTTCCTGCAATATTGAGGACCCAACGCTGGTAAGTGCCGTCACTGAAGCGCGTACTGCGTCCATCACGTAACTCAAACCCGAGATACAGTTTTGAACTCAACGGGACCTGCCACCTCAGGACTGCCGATGCTGTATCGATCGCCGCTACGGCATAGGAAGTGTGAAGTGTTCCGACAGGCAGGCGCATTTGAAGTCCGATTGCGTGGGCAGCCACTGTATCCTGGCCGTCGACACGAAAAAGCTGGAGTGCGAATCGCTCCGAGGTAGCGCCAGTGAACCAGCTGACCCGATCCGGCGCTCCTGTGGATTCAACCTGGGATACGCCGGTGGTGAACTGAACGCTTCCTTTGAAGAAATCCAGGGCTGCGCCTGCAAACCGGACAGGACGCTGGTGTTCCCCATGGAAAAGGCTCGCATCCCGATTCGTGAATGAAAAGACTGGCGAAAGAGAAGACAAGCCCTGTCCTTGGCCCCAGAATCCACTGAGACTGAGATCCGAACTGCCAACGGCAGAGAGCAGCAGTTGCTGGTCACCACTGATACCGGCAATCGCCTGTGCACCTGCCGCACTTGTGCCAGGGGCAAACTTGAGCCACAAAGGCTGGCCCGGTAGGCCGGACGCCCCTAGAACTGGGATAATACCGGCGCAAAAAATAATGAACGTCTTGATCAGCTCTTTCAGTAATAACCGGGGCACTGGGCCTTTCCCTGAAGCAAATGGGTGCGAACGCAGACTACCTGATCCCTGATGTCTTGCCAACAGTCAACAAGCCCCCTCCCAGGAGATACATCGCTGTGAACATCCCCGTCAGAATAAAGTAATGAAAGGCAGGGAACTGCTTCTTGCCGTATTTGTTCCCCTGAGCTGGGGCCTTGGGTTTACCCTGGCCAAGGCGGGCCTGGCCGAGTTTCCTCCGCTGCTCCTGATGAGTATCCGCTTCTTTATCGCAGCACTGGTTCTGGTGTGGTTCGTGCCCATCCCCCGAAACTGCATGAAGGACCTTTTCTGGATTGCATTGGTCGGCTCGACGATCCAGTACGGACTGACGTTTACCGGACTTTCCATGATCGACGCTTCGCTCGCAATTATTGTGATTCACCTGGAGGTGCCTTTCGGGGTGCTGCTTGCAGTGCTCGTCTTCCGGGAGCGGCCGGGATTGATGCGAATTTTCGGTATGGTGGTTTCATTCCTGGGAATCCTGCTGATCTCCGGCCTGCCGGGGACACAAGGGCAACTGTTTGCGATCTTCCTTACCGGCAGCGGCGCAATGATCTGGGCCGTTGGGCAGATTATGTACAAGCGTATCAGCGCCCAACTCGATGGGCTCACGGGAATCGCCTGGATCGGGGTCATGGCCGCCCCACAGATGCTGGTGGGATCATTCCTGTTTGAAGACGGCCAGTGGGATGCACTGACCCATGCCACCTGGATCGGCTGGGGCAGCGTGGCTTATCTGGGTCTGGTGATGACGGTGGCAGGTTATGGTGTGTGGTTCACCGTGCTTCGCCGCAATCCTGTGTCCCATGTCATGCCGGTGCTTTTGCTCTTGCCAGTGTTCACGATTGTCTTCTCCGTCATTATCCTGGGTGAACGCCCGAGCGCCGGAGTGCTGCTCGGCGGTGTCATTGTCCTGGTTGGCGTTGCGATGATTGTGTTTGCCAAACCTGTCTTGCCAGCAGCATCAAAGACATAGCGGGACCGTCATAATGCCCTTCCCTACTGCGGTTGATGTCTGGCATCTTGCTCTGGCCGATCTCACCGGTACGGCAACTCATTTGAGGACTTGTCTGTCCGATTCAGAAAAACAGCGCGCCGCGCGTTTTGTTTTCGAGCAGGACCGTTCCCGCTTTATTGTCTGCCGCGGGTTGCTTCGTGGTGTACTCGCGAAGACCCTGAATCTCGCCCCGGAAGCCGTACGCTTCGAGTACGGCAAGAAGGGCAAGCCCCACCTCGACAACAACCCCGTATTCTTCAACCTTTCCCACTCAAACGATCAGGCCTGTATCGTCACCTGCCGGGATACCGCCGTGGGCGTCGACGTGGAGCGTATACGGCAGCCGACGCGCCATACCTGGGCAACCCTCGCCCAAAGATTCTTCTCCCCGGCGGAGATCGCAGAACTTAACGCCCTGCCGGATCTGCAGCAGGCCGAGGCCTTTTTCACCTGCTGGACCCGCAAGGAGGCATATCTCAAACTGCACGGCCTGGGTCTTGCGTTACCCCTGAACCAGTTCTCCGTGACCGTCAACCCTGCCACGCCAGCGAGGCTCTGCACCACTGAATGGAACCCGGAAGATGTGAACAGGACCTCTCTTC